>NZ_JBEBMB010000086.1:0-7091 GCF_040081915.1 Xenorhabdus sp. SGI240 | reverse complement strand
TTTTCAATACACGGGCGGTGTTGTAGTGGCATGACAATAACGACAACAAACATCAATCTTAGCCATATTTCACCACTAAAAAGCACGAAGTTTATCACAGCAACTAATTATTTAATACATGACCGCTTAACAATATGGATAAACTATAAATGGCATAAATTTTATGTGTGTTATTTAAAATCTTTAGTCGTTGCAAACATCTAAATAAATACCTTTACTCTAAAATAATAAAAATAGTTTCAATAAATAAAGGGGAATAAAATAAGGCCTTGACTAAACAAACAAGGCCTTATTAAGGATGGGGAGACTAAACTATCTCTTTGTATTTCCAAGCCACTATTCTTTGACAAAATGGCAGCTTGCGATTTATTTCAGGTATAAATTAAACCTTATTCTGGCGCCACCATTCCGCCAGCATAATACCTGTTGCAACAGAAACATTCAGACTTTCTACCCGACCCGTTCCACCAATAGAAAGACGAATGTCACCATCTTCCCAAATGCTGTCACTTAGTCCGTCACTTTCCTGACCCAATACCAAGACTATTTTTTCTGGCAATGTTGCTTGTGCCAGTGTTGTGCTACCTTTATGACTTGATGTGGTCACAATTGTATAGCCTTGGTTACGGAATTGATTTAGCGTAGCCGTGAATCCATCCGCATCAATGCCTTTGATGTGTTCAGCACCGCCTTCTGCTGTCCGAACAGCTGCACCTGATTCCAACAGCGCTGTATCCTGTAAAATCACACCCTGTACGCCAAAATGCGCACAACTGCGCATAATTGCGCCAAGATTATGTGGATTACCTACGTTTTCCAATGCCAACACACAATCTTTAGCGGGTGCCTGCTGCAAATAGGTTTCCACATCCAAACCATTGCGTTTCTTAATCAGGAAACATACGCCACCGTGGTGCTCTGTACCTGATGCTTTAGATAGCTCTTCGTCGTCAACTACATGGTAAGCTTTGCGATTTGCCGCCATCCACTTCAATGCATCACGAAAACGCGGCGTGACCGATTGAACAAACCAGGCCCGAACAATCGCATCAGGACGGTTCTGGAACATTGCCTGACAAGCATTTTCCCCATAGATACGAGTTTCTTCCAAACGCTGACGACGAAGCTGTTCAGGATCAATGTTGCTTTTGCCGCTAATGCCCTGGTGCTCTGGACTAAGAGATTCACCCTCTGGACGGGAGATAGTCTTCCACGGAGAACTCTCTCCTGAGCGCACTGGGCGTTCACTGCCACGACGACGGTCACCCTGATCACGCCCTTTACCAAACGGACGGTTATCACTCTTACGGCTGTCACTGTTTTTACGACGATCGCCGCCTTTACGGTTATCGTTATTGTCCTCATTATTGCGAACATACATTACTTTGACTTTGCCGTTCTTACCACTATAGGAATCGTTCATTTATTTCTCCAACTGCGTTATGGCGCGAAGATTACCCGATGTACGCGCCCGAAGCTACCTCTGGTAACAACAATCCATTAAAATATCCGCTAATTTTTTACTGATTTTATCCACGAAGATGTCTGAGTTCTTAAATGAGAAATAACAACGCCGTTTATCAGCTTCGCCAACGCCGCCTTGCCCGTTCTACCCGCCCTTTTCTGGCAAGAGGATGCCGGGTGCCGCGTTGCCTGCATTGTTTATTACCCCAAAAAAAATGTCTGTGTGAGATGATTTCACCTGCAAATGCGCAAAGCCGTTTCTGTCTCATCATGTTCGATACTGAGCCGATGAAACCCAGTAATACAGGAAAGTTGATTGCAGATATTCTGCCTGATACATGCGCTTTTCTTTGGTCCAGAACCGAACCTGATCAACAACTGCTCGACGTCGTGCGTGATCCTACCCGACAACCCTATCTGATCTTCCCAGACAGTTATGCTACACCTCCTCGTACGGTGTATCAGAAGATCCCAGCTAACCCAAAACCACCGCTGTTCATTATATTGGATGGCACCTGGCCTGAAGCAAGAAAAATGTTTCGTAAAAGCCCATATTTGGATGATATTCCCCTATTATCTATGAATAATATTGCCAAAATGGACTATTTACTTCGGATCCCCTCCAGAACAGAACAACATTGTACTGCCGAAGTTGCGGCTGCGGCATTAGAATTAGCTGGGGATATTGAAGCGGCACAATCATTATTGAATCATTTTAATCACTTTCGTGAACAATATTTGGCAGGAAAATCTAATCATCTGTAGGAATAACTCACAGTAATGCTTGACAAGCCGCGCTAAAGTCACTGAGGGTGGCTAAAGTTTATTCATGGTAATTGTTTAATCAACAGTGATTGTTTATTAATGTGATAACTGATAAGGAACTCCAGAAATGAGCCAACGCGGACTTGAAGCATTATTACGCCCTAAATCTATCGCCATTATTGGTGCTTCTGAAAAGCCAGAAAAAGCCAGTTCAGTGTTGATGAGAAATTTGTTAATGGGTGGGTTTACAGGACCTATTCTCCCCGTAACACCACACAAATATGCCGTTCTGGGTGTGTTAGCCTATCCTTCTATCGATAAATTACCATTAACGCCTGACCTTGCTGTGATCTGTACTCATCACAGCCGTAATTTGTCTTTACTAGAGCAACTGGCCCAACACGGATGCAAAACTGTCATTATTTTATCCTCTCCGCCATCACAATTTACTGAATTAAAACAGTACAGCCAAAAACATCATCTTCGAATTCTGGGACCAAATAGCCTGGGCATCTTAGCACCCTGGAGCGGGCTAAATGCCAGTTTTTCCCCGATCCCTATCCTTAAAGGTAAATTGGCTTTTATTTCACAATCAGCAGCAATATCCAACACAATTCTGGACTGGGCCAACCATCGTAATATTGGTTTTTCGTATTTTATTGCCTTGGGTGACAGTGTTGATATTGATATTGATGACCTGCTCGATTTTTTAGCAAGAGACAGTAAAACCAGTGCCATTTTGTTACATCTCGAACATATCAGCGATGCCCGCCGTTTTCTTTCTGCTTCCCGAAGCGCTTCACGCAATAAACCGATTCTGGTTGTGAAAAGCAGTCGTACCCGGCAAGTTCAGAAGTTGCTGGGAGAACAACAAAATTTTGATGCTGCTTATGACGCAGCCATTCAACGTGCCGGATTACTGCGTGTACAAGATACACATGAAATGTTCTCCGCAGTGGAAACATTGAGTTTTATGCGGCCATTGCGCGGAGAACGTTTATTAATCGTCAGTAATGGGGCCGCACCAGCGGCAATGGCACTGGATGAATTATTTAGGAGAACTGGCAAGCTCGCTATATTAGGTGAGGAAACGATCAATGGATTGTCTGGCATACTTCCAGACACGCTGCTTTTACGTAATCCATTGGATATCGGCGATGACTCCTCCACCGAACGATATATTGCTGCACTCAGGTTACTTTTGGATAATCATGATTATGATGCCTTACTGTTAATCCACTCTCCCAGCGCCATATCCCACAGCCAAACTACAGCGGTTCGGGTTATACAAACCATTAAAGAGCATCCTCGTGGAAAATGGCTCACTATTTTCACTAATTGGTGCGGAGAATATTCTTCATTGGAAGCCCGACGTCTGTTCAGTGAGGCAGGTATCCCAACTTATCGGACGCCAGAAGGTGCCATTACTGCCTTTATGCATATGGTGGAATATCAGCGAAATCAAAAACAACTGAAAGAAACGCCATCCTTACCCATTGGTATTACATCGAATACGGCTCGAGCCCATGAGTGTATACAGAAGGCCCTTGATAATGGGAATGTCCGACTGGATACCCATGAGGTACAACCTATTCTTGATGCTTACGGTTTAAATACTTTACCAACCTGGATCGCTCATACCAGCGATAATGCGGTTAAGATTGCAGAAAAAATTGGCTATCCCGTAGCATTAAAACTCCGCTCCCCTGATATTCCACATAAATCAGAGGTTCAGGGAGTGATGCTTTATTTACGCAATGCTGATGAAGTTAAAGCCGCAACACAAGCGATTATTGAACGTGTCAAACAAAACTTCCCACACGCCAGGATCCATGGATTATTAGTACAGAGCATGGCTAATCGGGCTGGCACACAAGAACTGAGAATTGCTATTGAGCAAGACGAGATATTTGGTCCCTTAATCATGCTAGGCGAGGGAGATATTGATTGGGTACATGAAACACAGGCGGCTGTCGCTCTTCCTCCCCTTAATATGGCATTGGCCCGATATCTGGTGATTCAGGCAATTAAGGGGGGCAAAATAAAATCTGGCGGTTCACTTTTGCCACTGGATATTCTTGCCCTCAGCCAGTTATTGGTCAGAGTATCGAATCTTCTGATCGATTGTCCTCAAATTACTCGTATGAATATCCATCCACTGCTTGCATCAGGTAATGAGTTCACTCTATTAGATGTGACAATGGAGTTGATGCCAGTAACAGGCGATCCCCGCAATAGACTAGCTATCCGGCCTTATCCTAATGAACTGGAAGAAACTATCTACATCAAAGATAGTTTTGAATGTTTGCTACGACCAATCCTGCCGGAAGATGAGCCTTTGCTGAAAGAATTTATCGGCCAAGTAACAAAGGAAGATCTTTATTATCGCTATTTCAGTGAAATTAACGAGTTTACTCATGATGATCTTGCAAACATGACCCAAATTGATTACGACCGTGAAATGGCATTCGTCGCGATCCGCTATCCAGCAACAACACCTGAAATTATTGGTGTCGCTCGTGCTATGGCAGATCCCGATAATATCGAAGCTGAATTTGCGATATTAGTCCGATCAGATCTAAAGGGGATTACGTTAGGCTATCAACTTATGACTAAACTGATTAACTATACAAGAGAACATGGTATTCAGGCACTAACAGCCATCACTATGCCTGAAAACCGTAACATGATCCAACTTGCGAAAAAACTTGGGTTTGCCATTGATATACAGTTAGAAGATGGCATTGTTAATCTTACATTGACACTCTAGCAAAATATAAATTCAACATACATCTCGTGATGAGTAATAAAAAATGCTCACTCCGTGATAGATCGCACAGTCTTAAAGCAATCAGCTCAAGACCGTTAATTCATACTCACAATAGACCAAACTAATGGTATCATCGCCAGATCATTTTGATTCATACACCTTATGATGGTATTAACGCCATCTAGACTAAGAGAAAAACGCACTGTGATGTTGTCCAAATTTAAACAAGCAAAACACCAACAACACCTTGCACAACTGCCTAAGCTACCACAATCAGTTGCTGATATTGTGACACTTTATGAATCTAAAGTGTTTCGCAGCACCTTATTGGAGCATATAGCAAATGCCCAAAAGCATATTTATATCGCCGCGTTATATTTAGAAAACGATGATGCAGGACAGGATATTTTGACTGCATTATATGTCGCTAAACAAAAACGCCCTGAGTTAGACATAAAAATCCTGGTTGATTGGCATCGTGCTCAACGTGGCCGCATTGGTGTAGAAGCTGCGGCAACAAATGCAGACTGGTACTGCTCCATGGCTGAAAGCTACCCTGATGTCAGCATCTCCATCCTGGGTGTCCCAGTGAATACACGCGAAGCACTGGGAGTTTTGCATCTGAAAGGCTTTATCTTTGATGATACGGTTATTTACAGTGGGGCCAGTATTAATGATGTCTATCTGCACCACCATGAAAAATACCGTTACGATCGTTATCATTTGCTGCATAATGCAAAACTTGCCTCAGTCATGAAGCAATTTATTGATGATAGTATTATTAGCGCTGAAGCCGTAAAAAATTTGGCCTGCCACAATCGTCCTCGTAGCCTTGAAATTAAAAATTTGATCCGTCAATTTCGTGCTTCATTGAAGAATGCCGAGTATCACGTTGAAAATCAAGCATCCAATGAAGAATTGGCGGTAACTCCCCTTGTGGGATTGGGCAAAAAAAATCTGCTGAACAAAACAATTTGTCATCTCATGTCTTGCACTGAAAACAAGCTGGTTATTTGTACACCTTACTTCAATTTACCCGCAGTATTGGTACGTGCAATATCCCGGCTACTCCGCCAAGGAAAGCAAGTTGAGATCATCATTGGAGATAAAACAGCTAATGATTTTTATATTCCACCAGAAGAACCATTTAAGATCATTGGTGCATTGCCTTATCTGTATGAAATTAACTTACGCCGATTCACTAGTCGGCTGCAAAAGTTTATCGATAGCCAGCAATTAACTATCCGGTTATGGAAGGATCAAGACAATACTTATCACTTAAAAGGGATCTGGGTTGATAATAAATGGCAATTAATTACGGGTAATAATCTTAATCCTCGGGCATGGGGATTGGATCTGGAAAATGCCATTCTTATTCATGATCCTCACCAAGAGATGCAAGAACAACGTGCAATGGAGTTGGATTGCATCCGTACTCATACAAAAATTATCCACAATTATCAGGAGCTGGAAAATATCCAGATCTATCCTGTTAAGGTACGCAAACTGATACGACGCTTGCGCCGTATTCGGGTAGACCGATTAATTAGCAGGATATTGTAGAATAGATAAATAATTATCGTTTTTTTGAATCCCCCCTCGCTATTGGCAGGGGGGATTTTTGTACCTTATTTATCAAACCGCTATGATTTAAAAAAATAAATTATGGCGTAAATGACGATGAAAAAAAACATCATCACTCTGATACGAAATATATTAATAATTTCTCCTATCCTATTGAATACTTCCTGCTCCAATATTCGTCAGGCAAATGACAACTGGACAGGAAAAGATAAAGCGCAACATTTCTTATTTTCTGCAATTGTCGCTGCTGCGGGCAATGCTTATGCTGATCGTCAACATTGGAGGCACCGTGGAAGTGCACAATTTGGTGTATTACTATCCGTTAGTATTGGTGCAGTAAAAGAGATTTATGATAGCCGCCCATCAGGAACAGGCTGGAGTTGGCATGATATTGCTTATGATATAGCTGGAGCGATAGCAGGTTATAGTTTATATCAGTCCGTGAAGTGATTTTTAACCTTCTATTTTTCTTTTTCTAATAGCCTCCAAACGCAAAAAAGCCATCCGG
>NZ_JBEBMB010000085.1:0-3374 GCF_040081915.1 Xenorhabdus sp. SGI240 | reverse complement strand
ATGAAAGATGAATTCGATGGTTTTATCCAACTACCGAAGATTTTCAGGTAGTTCAAAATCCCGCAAGTTCGGGATGTTTAGATGAATATTTCAATTTCTCGATATCGGAATTCCGATATCGGAACTAATTCAAGTAGTTATTCCAAGGCTGCGCATGGCGTGGCCTTTTTGTTGGGCTTATAAAACAAGTCCTACCTATCAATACTAGGTACATTAATAGATATAATCTCCTTTGTTATGAGATTTATTGATGATACTGTGTTTACATCCAGTGTAGTAATACACAGATGTGTAAAATGTACTTATAAGATAAGATGCTATAAATTTTACTTGCTGGTTTTATACGGATGAAAACAAACTATTTTACGCATCGTTTATTCCCTGTTGATGAAGCTACCGTCTGTGAGTCGTTGAAAACAACCATCGATACTATGATTAAGGATGGAACTAATTCAACCACGATATCAGGTGAGCATTACGTTATTCAGCATTTGTTAAAAGATGTTTATATTTTTATAAAAACGAATAGTAAGGATGTTTTTAGAAAGCTCGATGTGAGCAGCAACACATGTGTTGATTTATCTAATATACTGAATAAAAATGAAAAAATAGCTTTCGCTTCGTTCTTTATCATAAAAGATAATTTAGTCGGTTTTAGTAACACTCTACACTCGCCAAGAATAAATAAATTGGCGGAAATGTATGACACAGTTATGTTCTCAAGAAATTCGAATCATAACATTAAGTTTCAGCCGATAACTAAAGATGTAACCGAACAAGAATTACTTAGCTATGCTCATGTTGGTAAAATCACTATGAAAATTGAGAAAAATCAATCATTTGTTAGTGGTCTTTCAACTTTTTTTACGGGCAATGTTGATTATGATGATGTTGATTCGTTTGAAATAAAAATTATACCCAAGAGAAGTAAGGATATAAAAGATACTTTTTCCGGAATAATGAATAACTTACCGCAGGAAGTAAGATCCATAGCAGTATCAGCTAAGGAGCATCTAGGTGATGTTGCAACTGATATAAACGTAATAGCATCCAACACTGTATCTGACATCATAACTGATAACGCATTAATTGCGAGTCAGATGGAGGATAATTATAATAATAACACAGTGTTAAGGTCGCTAGGATTTTAAAGGTAATAGCACCATGAAACGTAACTCATTGATAGTAATTATTTTTATTCTTATAATATGCAATTGCGTTGGATTTCTGACACAATATTTAGTAAGAAATTTTATTTTTCAAGGTGTTACATTTAATGGAAATATAAGTAATCTAGGATCATCACTGGTTACATATTCAACTGCTATGATGGCATTACTGATAGCGATGATTGTTATTCTTTTTGGTATGGATGATTTGAAATTAAAGAATTTCAAGAAAGCTGGATATCTTCATGCTACTTATTTGATATATATGACAACTTTTTTTGAGTTGGGAATAACAATGGCTTTATCGTTCCTTTGTATGTCGAATATACAAAGTATCAGAATCGCTTCTCTTTCACTAACATTTGCATTAATCACATTTTTATTGATATGTACGTTAGGGATACAGTTGATAAGCATAAAAAAACATGGTGGAGCATAGTGCTCACTAGTGTAATCCTAGAATAGACAGTTTATCTATGGGCTGATCATTATTTAAAAATAGGCTGCTTATGCGGCCTTTTTGTTTTACACCATATCGAGAGAATCCTCGTATTGGTTATGTGTTAAGTTAATTCCACATATAAGAAATTCGCCACCGCAACGTCTCAACACTCCAATCCTATTGCGGTCGGCAGCCTATTAATTCACTAGCGAGGTGAATGATGGAAAAGCGTATTGAAGAGTTGGAAAGAAGAGTCGTTGAGTTGGAAAAACAGCTCTCTGAACTACGAGGAGCTGTTGATTGTTATTTTGCCGCTAATCAGAAAACGATTGATATTTGCGGCAAGAATTTACTGATCACAACCGCTGTTGGTGACCGTTAATTACTTACGCTGAAATTGCTGTAATTCATCCGCAAGTTTATTGGAATACGCATCGTTTAGTTGACGCATCTCTAACAATAAATACTTCTGATCTTCTTTAGGCATTCGGCAGAACATTAACGCTACGGCAAATTTGAGAGCACCAACTTCAGAAGCCACTTGCTCTTTAGTACCTGAGTCTGTGGATATTTGAACATTTTGGATGCGACGAGTGATCATTGTCGTCATTGAGTTACCTTTTTACGAAGCTAATCAGCCGTCGCTTCGGTTAGTTGACATTTGGCTGACCCAACAGCTTACCTTAACTATTAACCTATTACTTTTAACCGACTCACAGGGGTAACCATCGTTCACCCCACGGACGCCCATTGTTCAAATGGGGTGGAATATGCGCATGCCAAATAAAGACCCAAGCGGCTTTGAACTGTATCAATGGCTGATACTGTTGCTGCTTTCAGCATGGGGCGGGATAGTCCGCTACATCATCGATATAAAAACCAGTAATGCCCGCTGGAGTTGGTTCGGGGCAGTGGCTCAGGTAGTCGTTTCGGGATTCACCGGACTGATAGGGGGCTTTATCAGTTTAGAAGCGGGACTGAGCTTATACATGACATTCGCCAGTGCGGGGATGTGCGGCGCGATGGGAAGTATCGCACTCACGTATTTCTGGAACAGACTGACAGGTGACCCAAGATGACCAGAGGCATTGACAATCACAATCCGGGCAACATTGATCACAATCCCGCTAATAAGTGGCAGGGTCAATTGCCGCATGACCCGAAGATTGAGAAGCGCTTCTGTCGTTTCGAGACTGCGGAGCATGGTATCCGGGCACTCATGAAGTTGCTGACCAATTACCACAAGAACGGTTATCAGAGTGTGGCTAAGATGATTAATCGCTATGCTCCAAATAACGAGAATAACACCTCAGCCTATATCAAGGGTGTTGCCAAGGCACTGAATGTAGACCCGAATCAGGTTCTGGACATCAATAAACCCACGCTGATTGCGCTGGCTAAGTCCATCATCCGGCACGAGAACGGCAAGCAGCCTTATTCGGATGATGTATTCGAAAAAGCCTACAGCTTAATCTGAATTCCATAGCCTCGCATTTGCGGGGCTTCTTTTTATCTGCGTACTGACGTGCGCGAAACCCAATCATGAGCTTATAGAAATAGAGCCTGAGAACTATCGCTAAAGGTGGCGACCTCTCATGGGCGATATTTCTACGTCAGCAGGCTCTTATTTCTATAGGAATACGCATATGTACACAATCACAGTCCCTTTTTATGACGATGAACTTTATGTTGTGGAATACAATAATGAACCGTATGTGCCGATGAAACCCATTGTTGAAGGAATGGGGATGAACTGGGCTTCA
>NZ_JBEBMB010000084.1:0-2323 GCF_040081915.1 Xenorhabdus sp. SGI240 | reverse complement strand
CATGAAAGATGAATTCGATGGCTTTATCCAACCTCTGCAAAAAATGCAGTAGTTCAAAATCCCGCAAGTTCGGGATGTTTAGATGAATATTTCAAGGTCGCTGAGATGTGGTTTTTTATTTTGTACATTTGTACTAAGTTCAATACAAAGGCGTTTAATTTATAAAGGGTTTTGCGTTAAGTAGAATATATTGATGGTTCTAGCATTAATTATTAAGTGAATTTTAATACTTAACAGAAGTACATACGAAAGATAAATTTAACAGTAGTTATATTAACCAACTACATAATTCATAGATGTTTTTATATGCATTATCTAAAGTTGTATTTGGTTATTTTTTAATATAGACCCTATTTATTGACTCATATTGTGCACAATATTCTTTTAAACTAAAAATTATCCACAAAAATTATGAAATTAAACCTTTCCTGTAGATTAATTGTGAATAACTTTGATTTGATACAAAAAAATATTGCAAAATAAGAAAGTCAAGGGTACTTTACGCGCTAAATCTGTGGATAAAATCCGTACATGTGCTAATGTATGCCATTATCTATTGAGGAATAAATGGCAATCCTGTTTACCTCAGAAAGAGGTTGCAGACCTTAAGATATCTGATATTAAGTAAGGAAAATAGCTTTGTGTGGAGCTGAACGGAGATAACATTATGGATGTTATTAAATCTGGTAAAGCGGTAATTGGTTTATCCCTAATCTCGCTGTGCATGCAAATACAGCTTCCTCTTCCTATTATTGAAAAGGTTTTGGAAATAGAAGAAGGAGTAGAAAGGCGGCTTCCTGTTCTTCTAACTCATGAACAAGTTCTTCATTTAGAGGAAGTAGTAAATGAAATGCTTGCTAACCTGTCAACGAAGAGTGAACAATTAAAAAGCGTAATTAGTTCAACTTTAGACAAGATTGATAAAGGCGAAGAAGTAGAAGTTAGAGAACCAGTATGGCGCTTGATTTCTGATACAGTAAATCGCATGAATCCCGTTATTGACAGTAGCATTCAACTTTTTGATAGGTTGGCAAATGCAGCACCACGGAAATCAAAGGCTTTAGTTAACTCCTTGAGAAAGGACACCGTCTCCGCCATGAGAGAAATAGTAAACTCTATGAATGACATAATAAAAATCGAAAAAACATTACGAGAGCGCAAGAGAGCTGTTATAGTTGTCGATCAAGACAGAATGAATTTCGCTCTCTCAGAAAAGCAAATCCATGTTGATAAAAAGTTATCAAGAGAGGAAAAGCGGAGATTAATCCTTCAGCATGCATGATAGGGATTTGGTGAATGTCCATATCTTATACTTGGTCGTTTGGTCGTTGTTTTGCGCAAGAATTTAAGAATTTCGATGAATTACAACAAAATAAAATACTAGATTTCATTGAGATTTATGAAACGAATGGTTTGTCTATGGGTAGCCTCTCATGTTATCCCGGAAAGGTTACTTATTCATGGAAAAATCTCGATATTAATGATCCCAATTACCGTTACACTAAAGACAATAACCTTTGGCATTACCATATTGGGCTGCCTGAGTATGTAACAAGGCACAACAAGTATTCAACATCGGATTGGGTCTTGCATTTTCAATGGAAAGAAGGTTCTAGCCATATATCTATTGTGGATGTTTACAGTCATTATACGAAAGACGGAAAATTTTATCTTCCACCTGAAAAGTATTTACAAGTTTCAACAGATGTGCAGCCTGCCTCTATAGATTAGGTTCTGCATAGATTCAGTAGCATATCAAGACAGGTCGCTCAGGCGGCCTTTTTCACATTCGCCACCGCAACGTCTCAACACTCCAATCCTGTTACGGTCGGCATCCTATTAACTCACTAGAGAGGTGAATGATGGAAAAGCGTATTGAAGAGTTGGAAAGAAGAGTCGTTGAGTTGGAAAAACAGCTCTCTGAACTACGAGGAGCTGTTGATTGTTATTTTGCCGCTAATCAGAAAACGATTGATATTTGCGGCAAGAATTTACTGATCACAACCGCTGTTGGTGACCGTTAATTACTTAAGCTGAAATTGCTGTAATTCATCCGCAAGTTTATTGGAATACGCATCGTTTAGTTGACGCATCTCTAACAATAAATACTTCTGATCTTCTTTAGGCATTCGGCAGAACAATAACGCTACGGCAAATTTGAGAGCACCAACTTCAGAAGCCACTTGCTCTTTAGTACCTGAGTCTGTGGATATTTGAACATTTTGGATGCGACGAGTGATCATTGTCGTCATTGAGTTACCTTTTTACGAAGCTAATCAGCCGTCGCTTCGGTTAGTTGACATTTGGCTGATCTAACAGCTTA
>NZ_JBEBMB010000083.1:0-1942 GCF_040081915.1 Xenorhabdus sp. SGI240 | reverse complement strand
ATCCTCTGATTATGAAATGAGAAATACATTTTTCTATAACTAGAAAAGAGAGGCGCTAAAATGCCATATGATTTTTTCTCAAATGCCCACAACTTTCAAAGTGCGGCCATGGGCAGTGTCGACCCCCGCACCGGCCTGTTTACGTATGCGATGCAGGTTGCCCAGTTAACCGGCAACAATCACCTCGGGCCGACTCAAACGATAGCGCTGTCGTATAACCCGCTTAATACCGAAGATATTGGCCTGGGTATTGGTTTTTCCCTGGGACTGACCCAGTATGACAGCCGGCAACGGTTATTAAGTCTCTCCACCGGTGAGCGCTATAAAGTGGATGAATACACGGACAAAGTCTATCTGAAACAGTATAAGCAGGATGTTGTGCGGTTTGAAAAGGACGTCACTCAGAATGTTTACCGGGTGATCCATAAATCGGGTACAGTTGAAGTGTTGACCGGGCCGGACAATGCCTATCACCTCAAAGTGCCTACACAGATATTTACCCCGCTGGGCCATGCCCTGAAACTGGACTGGATTTATAAAACGGAGACGATACCCCGTCTTGCTGCGGTATCGGACGAAAGGCGGGTGCTGTTAAAAATTGAGTATAAAACAGCTCTCTATACCCGTATTACGGTCTGGCCCGAATCATCGGAATCTTATGATATCCGATTACGCTTTGAGAATGACAAAGTCACACAGATTAGCAATGAGACGAGTCACCACACGTTAATCTGGACGCTGGAATATGACTCAGACAGCAATTTTTTAACCCGGGTTTCATCTCCGACAGGTGCCACTGAATTTGTGGATTACGATTTTGACGGGCATCAGTTTCCCAAAGAGGCAAAATTGCCGCCTCTGCCTTATGTTACCCGGTACACGCAACATACAAAGCAAAGTCCTGAAATCATTAGGCACTATAAATATACCGAGTATAATTTTTTGGGTTATGGGAGTCACGAGAGCTGGAATGATGATGAAGATTTTCTCTACGGTGTCTTAAGTCATTACTGGTATGGCTCGACCGAAAGCTGGGACAACGGCACCACGCAACGCCATATTACCCGAAAGTATAATAAATACCATTTATTGGTGTCCGAAACGACGGAGCAAAATGGGTGCAGGCGGGAGCATCAGACCGACTATTATGCGCAGGAGGGCCGTTCGTTTGAAGAACAGCCCCCGCAGTTCCAGCTGCCGAAAACAGCCCGCGTCAGCTTCAATGACACCCCGGATGTGGAGGTGATCCAGACCGAGTTTGATGAAGCGGGAAACCCGACTGTGCAAATAGCGCCGGATGGCACCCGCACGGACTGGGTGTATTATCCGGCCGAGGGTGAAACCGGGGCCTGCCCGGCTTCACCGCAGGGCTTCGTGCGTTTTGTCAAATCCAAGACCGTGACACCGGGCAGGGCCTCGCCGGAAGGGACGTATGAGGATGTTCCGACTCACCGGACAGTCTATCGCTATGAGGTATTGCCGACCCTTCCCGGCGCACCCTGTGCGCATGCCGTCGCCTGCACCTATCAGGGCTGGTATAGTGAACAGCAGCATAAACCTCAGTTACTGCATGAAACACAGACCCACTATGTAAATGATACCCGCTCTCCAGACCACGGGCGCATCCGGCGGATTGACGAGACGGTGCATGCCCTGTCGGGAGAGGCGCTTGCGGCCGGCAAGGCATGGACAAGCTACCAGATTTTCAGCTATACCCTGCAAGGTGAAGCGCTGGTGAAAACCGGTCAATGGGTCGGTCATGACCGGCTTAGTCTTACGACCGAGAGTCGCCAGTCGCAGGTCAGCGGCAAGCTATGGCAGGCCGTGGATGCACAGCAATGCACGGCTCACTATGACTATGATGAGCTGGGACGTATCTCAAGGTATACCAGTAATGCGCATACCGACTATGCCCAGACGGTACATTATGCCTATGCCATTG
>NZ_JBEBMB010000082.1:0-49184 GCF_040081915.1 Xenorhabdus sp. SGI240 | reverse complement strand
GCATTCTGTAGCAAAGAGTGCGGGGAGGATTATGAGCGGGACAGGAGGAAAATGAGGGATGAGTGACTACGGAGGCAGTAATACCTCAAAAGAACTGCGCGACCTCTGGCAAACTCCACTCCCGTTATTTCTGGCACTCGATTTAGAATTCGGATTTTATTTAGATGCCGCCGCCAACGCTCAAAATACCCTGTGTGCCCATTATCTCACGGAACGAGATAATGCACTGGAATGTGATTGGGTGAGTTACGACGCAATATGGGTAAATCCCCCCTATAGCAATATTCCAAAATGGGTGGAGAAAGCCGCTATCGAATGTCAGAAACAGTTACAACCAGTCGTGATGTTAGCTCCCTCTGATACATCTGTAGGCTGGTTTAAATTAGCAATGGAAACTGTCGATGAGGTCAGATTAATAACGGGTGGCAGGATTTCATTTGTTAACGCAGAAACACAAAAACCAGTAAATGGAAATAACAAAGGTAGTTTATTGCTAATTTGGCGACCATTCACTAACTCACGCAGAATAATAACAACCGTCGAGCGAGATTATTTAATCAATATCGGTAACGAACAATTAAGGAAAATAGCATGAAAGCTAATAAAGCAAGTTTCACAATGAGTCAGCATGAAGCTGACGTAGCGATAAGAACTATCAAGTATATAAATAGATTTGATGATTATGTCGAGGAATTACGCAAGGAAAATAAGTCTGACTCTGATTTTCTTAAGGCGCATATCATCAACGTTCTTGATGCTGAGGGAATATATTTAAAAAAGGAGGATGTCACAGTCAATATCCATGACTAGCGAATTCGAGAACGCAAGGAGGACGGTGGCGAGGGATCGCCTGAAAGAGCTTAGAAAACTACCCAAATACGACGATACCGCAGTGACCGCAGTCCTCGATAAGTACACACCCCAATTTAAACCACTCAACCACATGAAATTCAGCGCTAAATCAGTGCTGGCGTATTATTCGGAAGGAGATGAAAGATGGATAAAAAATTAATATCAAAAGACGAAGTGATGAAAAAGCTAGGCATTACTTCCCGACAAACACTATGGGATTACGAGAAGCGCAGGAAGTTCCCAAGGCCAGTAAAACTCCGCCCTAAAGCCTACCTACGCAAGGATTTTTATAAGTGGATAGAAGATGGCGGTGTCAGTCAGTTATCTTCCTAAGATGCCACATCAATTTGTCAAAATAAATACCATACGCCTCGCGCTGATCATCAATCCAATCGTGCTTGTTATAAACAGCCATTACCCCTCCAATCTCATGCCCCAGCATTTTTTCTATTACATGTGGGGCAACACCTTCCTCAGATAGGCGAGTCGCAAGCGACCTCCTGAAGTCATGTGCTCGCCATTTATCCATATCCAGACCATCCCTAATTCGTATTACATACCTGTTTGCTGCCGCTATAGAAATTGGTTCACGAATATCCTGCCCTGGGAAAAGAATATCTTTGTAGGTGATAAGAGCCTTATCAAGAAGTGGGCGAATGCCATCAAATATTGGCCTTCGTATTATTTTTTTAGTCTTACTGTGCTCGGAAGGAACTGTCCATATTTCATTTTCTAAGTCGAATTCTTGAATAGTGGCTAATCTAAGTTCTGACAACCGACATCCCCATAACATCACCATTTGGTGTAATAATTTATTAGATGTCGATGCTCGGCTTCTCTCTATGGCTAGCCAAATTTTAGCAAGCTCCTGATATGATAAAACCCGGTCGCCTATACTGGATCTTTCGCCAATATCTCTTGGGTTGATTTTCATTATTTGGCATGAGTCTATTAGTTGCCGCCTAATGCACCAGTTAATAGCTGATTTTAATTGAATAAATAATTTATGCGCTTTTTTAGGATTCTCTTTCTCGAACCCTGCAAATAAGTCAATCCACTCTCTGGACGTTATTTTCTCAATGTCTGTGTTAGGAAATTTTCCAGATGTGTTTTTTATCACCATAGCATCATAGAGTGCCTGAGTTTTTGGTCTCAATTGTACATATACATATGTATCCGCCCAGTATTTAATGCAATCATCCAACGTTGTTATCTTTCTCTCTGTAGAATCATTTAGTGTTCGAGGATCTACCCCTTGTTCAACGAGAATTTTTATTTCTACAGCTTTTGCCCTAGCGTCCCGCAATGAGATAGCCGGATATCGGCCTATACCAATTCTGTGTTGTTTGCCGCTAAATCTGTAACGGCACTGAAACGTGATCATCCCTTTGGGAGACACTCGGACGCTAAGTCCGTCGATATCTGTTATTTCAGGATTCCCCTGATATGGTTTACCATGTATAAAGCGTAATTTTGTGTCACTAATAGCCATATCGTTTTGTACTCACAGAAATATTAATTTGTACTCATTCTGTACTTAATATTGCATGGACGAAACTAGACAGTAAAGGACACAATCAAACATTTAAAGCAAAATACAGTTAAATTTAGTTTATAAAATCATTAAAATCATAAAGATAAACACCAATAACTTACGGAAAAAAACTTTGTCTACCGATAACAAACAACCATCATTCTACTTTCATGATTATGAAACTTTTGGTAAACATCCGGCCTTAGATCGCCCCGCACAATTTGCAGGAGTTCGCACTGACAGTGATTTCAATATCATTGAAGAACCTTTGGTGGTGTATTGTGCTCCCGCTGATGATTATCTTCCCGATCCTGAAGCTGTCATGATCACAGGAATTACTCCCCAGCTGGCATTGAAAAAAGGCGTCAACGAGGCCGAATTCACCCGACAAATCCATGAAGCATTCAGCAAACCCAATACGTGTATTCTTGGATATAACAACATTCGTTTTGATGACGAAGTCAGCCGTAATATTTTCTATCGTAACTTTTACGACCCTTATGCCTATAGCTGGCAAAAAGGCAACTCGCGCTGGGATTTGCTCGATTTATTACGCGCCTGCTATGCCTTGCGTCCAGAGGGCATTGTCTGGCCAGACAATGAAGATGGATTACCTAGCTTCAAATTGGAACACCTGACAAAAGCCAATGGGATTGAGCATACTCACGCTCATGATGCCATGTCCGATGTTTATGCCACTATCGCCATGGCAAAGCTGGTGAAAAAAGCGCAACCTAAACTGTTTGATTATTTTTTCCAGTTAAGAAATAAACAGAAAATCAGCAATCAAATCGATATCCCGCAAATGAAACCTCTGGTTCATGTATCGGGCATGTTTGGGGTTTTACGCAGCAATATTAGCCTTATCGCTCCTCTGGCGTGGCATCCGACTAACCGTAATGCGGTTATCATGTACGATTTGGCAGGTGATATCGCTCCGCTTCTGGAACTCAGCGCAGATGAATTACGCGAACGCTTGTATACTCGACGGGATGCGTTACTGCCAGATCAACGCCCTGTCCCCATTAAACTTGTGCACATTAATAAATGCCCAATCATAGCACCAGAAAATACCTTACGGCCAAAAGACGCAGAGCGAGTAGGATTAAACCGCAATCAATGTGAGCAAAATCTGGCTATCTTGCGCAATAATCCGCAAATCAGGGAGAAAGTCGTTGAACTGTTCTCCCATCCCGAAGTATTTCCAGAATCTGATAATGTCGATACCAAACTATATAGTGGTTTTTTCAGTGATGCCGATAAAACTGCCATGGAAATTATCAGAGAAACTGCGCCCCAGAACTTGCCTGCACTGGATTTAACGTTTCAGGATGTGCGCATTAAGCCGCTGCTATTCCGCTATCGTGCGAGAAACTATCCAGCAACATTGGACGATGACGAGCAACAACGTTGGCTGCGTCATCGTCAGAATACATTAACCCAGGAATACATCAGCCGATATCTTGCAACTATTGAAGAGCTTTTTATTGAATATCAGTCTGATGAAGAAAAATGCCGCCAGTTAAAAGCATTGGTTGATTATACAATCCAAATAGCCGAATAAGGCTTTGATGTAAATTCTATACCAAGCCAACTTCAAGATGCGTGTTATATTTCCCCGCTGCGCGGGGAAATATAAGGCTTCGCGTCGTCTTGCGGATTGCAACTTGAAGTTTATCGAGTATACATCCAATAGGAAAGAAAAAGACAAACACCGATGTTTTGTCTTTTTCTATTTTCATTCCGTCATAACAGTAAACTAATCATGTTGGTGTCGGACAACTGAGCAACCACACTCTCCGCCCCAATTTTTCAGCTTGGAGGTTTTCCCAATTCCCGGATTTAGGGTATTCGTTGGATCAATCGCTTGATAAAAATGCTTAAGCTGTGGTTTAGCTTTATACAAGTGACCAACGTTATGTTCGGCCGGGTATTCAGCGCCGCGCTGATGCAAAATTTCCAGCATTTTTGTTTTCAATGCATGGATATCTGCGCCCTTTCTAACAATATAGTCCTGGTGGAATACATAGCACATAAAGTGCCCGTAATATAGCCGATGGACTAATGCCTTACTGATTTCGGCTGGCAAAATTTCAAACCATTCACGATCATTGCGCCGTAAGGCTATATCCAATGCTAAAATATCTTCCACTTCATCGCTGTGAACAGCCTGGTAACGAATAGCGGCTCCTGCGGCTGCAAAACGGTGTAAGAATGCCTTCGCCCCTTCTTCTGGAGTACAAGCAAAATACGCCCCATCAGCCTGCTTAAAGTAATTTTCCAGCCATTCATTCGCCTCTTTTATACCTTCACCTGACATTTTCAGCATTAAGTGATGTTCAAAACGATTTCGGTATTCTTTCAGGCGAGTGGGTAAATGGGCGGGTAATAAACGACTCAATCCCTGCATAACACGATCAGTTAAATGTGCGGGTAAAAATGGCACTTTACCTGAAAGTGCGTCCATTCGTCCTTTCAAATCAAAAAACATTGGCATTTTATCTGTGCCTAGTTTATCAATCATAACAAAGGTGTCTTTCCCATATATTTCTGCGATATCAAATACATCCCGATGCATGTACTCACCAGCAACGGGTAAATGCTGAAAATTAGATAGAATATGACGCCGCAATTCTGTCAGTACTTCGGGTTGATTAGTGCCGATATAAAAAACCTGTGAAGATGGCTCTGCCGGAAAAGTATCAAGTCGAACAGCAAAAACAACCAATTTACCCGCACAACCAGAGGCTTCAAACAACCGGCGCTCATCAGCATTAAACCGTGATGGTGTATCTGCATCAACATCCCGAACACGCTGTGAGTATTCATGATCAGAAGCGGCCCTGTCGCTATGCTGAATATCTTCGGTTCGATAACGTTGCTCTTCCAGGCAAGTCAAGATATCTTCAGGTTGATCACCCAACGATATTCCCAAATGGTTAATCAGTTCAGCTTCTCCCTTCTCATTAACGCGGCCATATAGAGCCATTTCAGTATAAGCCGGCCCACGCCGAACCAGAGATCCCCCTGAGTTATTGCAAATTCCCCCAATAACGGATGCACCAATACAGGACGAACCAATAACTGAGTGTGGCTCGCGTCCCAATGGTTTCAATACTTTTTCTAAATGCCACAATGTACTACCAGGGAATGCAAGAACTTGATTTGTTGATTGAAGAATCTGAATTTTATCCATTCGTAAGGTACTAATAATGACGATATCGCGGTCATAATCATTACCGCTTGGTGTCGAGCCTTCCGTTAATCCGGTATTGGCTGCCTGCATCAAAATAATTTTGTCAGCTTCAATACAGGCTTTGAATACTCTCCATTGCTCCAATAATGACCCCGGAAATACAACTGCAAGGGCATCCCCTTGTCCAGAACGAAAGCCTCTACGATAACGTTCCGTTTTTCGAGGTTCAGTGAGAATATGAGAAGATCCAACAATATTCGTGAGAGTGGCCATTAATTGCTGATTTGGAGGATTTTTGGCATCATTCATAATAGTTCTCTTACCTTACTTGAGCCAGACAGACAGGCTTTTAATGAAAACAGGCATGGAAATTTTCTTATTATATGATGCTTTTTGGTAAGATTTGTCTGTTTTACGCTCTATTTTGTCATTTCAATAAAAAAAACAGCACCTGACGATGCTGTTTTTTAGAATAAAATACTGCAATGTTTTCTGATTATGATTCAGTAAACTGCGGCATTGGCTGACGGAAGCGACGAGTCAGGAAAAACATATAAATAAGACCAATGCCTCCCCATATCAAGCCTAACTCCATCGAATTTGATTCTAAATTCATCCATAAAACACCCACAGTCGCAGCACCAAGAAGTGGCAATATCAAGAAATTCAAGGTTTCTTTCAAGGTATTATTACGACGTTCACGAATATAGAATTGAGAAATTACCGATAAATTAACAAACGTAAAGGCAACCAGCGCACCAAAATTGATCAGTGCCGTCGCCGTCACCAAATCCAACCAACATGCTGATAAGGCGATAATACCAACCAATATCACGTTAATAGCTGGAGTACGCCATTTAGGGTGAACATAAGCAAAGACTTTTTCAGGCAATACGCCGTCACGTCCCATAACATAGAGCAAACGAGATACACCCGCATGTGCAGCCATACCCGAAGCCATTACCGTGACAGTGGAGAATATAAGAATCACATACTGGAATAACGCACCAGCAACATAAAGCATAATTTCTGGTTGGGAGGCGTTCGGGTTTTTGAACCGAGAAATATCCGGGAAATAGAGCTGTAAGAAATACGAGACCGTGATAAAGATCATGCCACCAATTAACGCAGTCAGGAAAATCGCTTTGGGGACAACCTTACCTGCATTTGGTGTTTCTTCAGACAAAGAGCTAATACCATCAAACCCAAGAAATGAGAAGCAAAGTATCGTTGCACCAGTGATCATCGGAATTAATTGCGCTTCTTCTGATGTAAATGGCTGAATACTCAGTAACGTTCCTGCACCTTCTCCATTATAAACACCACGAACCATTAGCCCAACAAGTATTACCATAACAACAATCTGGACAATCACGACGATGCTATTAATATTAGCAACGACATTGATGCCACTCAGATTGATAATTGTCATAATTGCAGTCAATACGACCACAAAGATCCACGGTTCAATACCGGGGAACAGCGTTTGCAGATAAATCTTTGCCAATAACACGTTGATCATCGGCATCAACATATAATCCAGCAAAGAAGACCAACCGACCATAAATCCGAGGTGAGGGTTCATTGATTTTTGTACGTAAGTATAAGCAGAACCCGCCGATGGAAAACGCTTGATTAATTTTCCATAACTTAACGCTGTAAATAAAATCGCGATCAATGCAATAGCATAAGATGTTGCAACATGCCCGCTGGTCAGGCCAGAAACAATACCAAATGTATCAAAAATAGTCATTGGCTGCATATAAGCAAGCCCCATCATGACTACTTGAAACAGAGTCAATGTTCTTCTCAGTTGAACACGGTTATCAGCACTGGCTTGGTTAATACCAAGTGCAGTTGGAGTGGTGGTATTATGCGACATGAGCGAAATCCCCCATAACTTCGATCTGAGTACTGATACAACTACTTAATCGATAGTTACTGGGTTGACTTCGCATCTGTCTATAAACAGAAAAGAAAGAAGAATTGGAGGACGGTGAATTGACAGAGGAACATGCCCCGTAGTCATCGTTGCAGCAACGAGCGCCAATTGGCACAAGTGCAAAAGAGAATAGTTGCTCCATATTTGCATTCCTCAGTACAGCAACCTCTGTTTAATTTTGGTTGCTTATGGTCAATATCGATCCGGAACTGTATCCGGCCGCTTGGTGTTGTAAAAAATAACTCAAAGCAAAAAAAATAACTGGTGCATATTTACACACCAGTTATTTTTAGTGCACGCATTTTGCACTTCAAGTCCAGAAATAGCAAGGGCGATAACACTAAAAATTTATTATTTTTTACGACACTACGGAGCCTTATGGCGCTGGCTCCTACTGAGTTAGTGCTGAAACCTGATACCATCATATCCGTTGATTGGACTTTGGTTAGTTTTTAGCACAGAGAGAAACTGTTTACCATTTAATGGTGATTTTTTGCCAGTAAAAAAATCATCCCATCATGATGACGGGATGATTCTATAGGATGTCCAGAGGTTAAGTATAATGATTAATATTAATTATAAAGAGAAATATTAATTAAAAATCGTAATTAATGCCGATATTGTAACGGCGACCATCCAGGACTGCATCATGGGTTTCCTCAGCGACTCGTTTGTCAAAAACATTATAAACTCCACCTGACAAGCGTAGATTTTTAGCTAAATTATAAGTTACCCCTAAATCGACAAAAGTATAAGAAGGCGTTCCATCTCTCATACTAGAGCGGTACTGATAATTCTTTGTTTTACCGCGGAAATTAATACGCGTCCATGTCTCTAATTCAGATAACGGCTGCCAGTTCAAAGTTGCATTTGCCATGTGCGTTGGCATTTTGTTTAATGGCTGACCTTTAAAATCACCGCTTTTTTGCTCAGAATCGGTATAAGTATAGTTTGCTGCAAACGACAAACTTTCAATAATATTCCAATTTATGGTGGTTTCGATACCTCTAATATCAGCTTTATCAACATTTATACGTTTGTTAATAAAATCATAATGGTCACTACCGAGATTACAGTCCTTATCACAGTCTCTGATTTCAGTAATTTTATCTTTAAAAGCAGTATTAAAAACAGTTACACCAATATTAAAGTTATCCTGGTTATTCCAGATAATACTAATCTCTTCACTTACACTTTTCTCTGGCTTGAGATCTGAATTCCCTAAGATCATTCCATTGAGAAGCCGCCCACCTGTTACTTGGCCCCAATTAGGGGTAACTTGCCTTATATCAGGAGAACGATAACCGGTAGAAATGCCACCCTTAATAATCCATTGTTCATCAGCGTGCCATACTCCATATAGACGAGGTGTCCAATGTGTTCCAAAATTTTGATCTTTATCTAACCGCACTCCGCCAGTAAGAGCAAAATCATTAACCATTTGCCATTCGTCTTCTAAGACTAATGCCCAACTCCAACGGGTTAACTTATTAACATCTTTAGCCGAAGGTAACTTATTGCTGTTGTCTCGCAAATCTTCATAACGGTATTGTCCACCAACACTTACTGTGTGGTCGTCAAATACAAATGTCGTATGGTTATTAAATACCGTATCATTGTTTGTCATTGCACGTTCAGGGTTACGAGATTCATCTCTTTGAATATAAGACGTCATCGTACCAAAATCATAAACACCATGATGGGTAATAGCATAATTATTACGTTTATAACGACTTAAATCATCTTCACAAGATTTTGGCTGGCAATCACGTGTCCTACCAATAGTTGAATCGCGATCTTGCTCATAGCGGGCTGCTTCAAAAGTAAAAGCATTTTTCTCATCTGGAGTTAAAGAGAACGCTACTGCACCATTGCGCATTTCCTGCTCTCTAAATCCCCCTAAGAATTTATCTTCATTGCGATGAGAATATAAGCCATTCACTCTTAATCCCAATAACCCATCAATTATTGGCCCTGCGGCATAAATACTACTCTGATAGCTGTTACCAGAATTTTTACTCTCAGTCAGGGTAGAGTCTGCTTTCAGAGTTAAATGCCATTCTTTCTGAGCCTTACGAGTAATAACATTGATCACTCCGCCCATAGCATCAGAACCATATAGAGAAGACATTGGTCCCCGCACTACTTCAATACGCTCGATAGCGGCTAATGGTGGTAACCATCCTTGTTCGATTCCCGAACCATCACTATTTGGACGAGTACTACGTGTATCAACACGTCTACCATCAACTAAGATCATGGTATATTTAGAAGCCATACCACGAATGCTGATATCACTGCTACTACCACCGCCAGTAACAACCACTCCCGGCACATCTTTCAATGCATCTGTCACATCACGGTAGGCTTTTGTTTCCAATTGTTCTCGACTAACAACCGAAATAGACGCAGGTGCATCTTCAATTTTTTGTTGGAAACCTGACGCAGTAGTGACGACAATTTTATCTTCTCCATTATTAGTAGCATTAGCAGCAAAAACAGCGCTGGATGAGATAGCAGCAATAATACCTAATACAACTTTTTTCTTTGCAAAGACTGTCATTCCCAATTCTCCAAAAGGTAGAATAGAACTATTTGAATCGATACAGGTAACCGACACATGCCCGCAATACAGGAATAATTTAATTATTCCTGTCAGTGTTATATTTATTAAATTACGCTTTAGCTTTACTAAAGCGACTTATGGCTTTTATTATTCTAACTGGCTAACTCTGTCACTAAACCATCAATTAATACTTGCGGTATTCCCTGAGAACAACGTTCAATCCGGCCTTTAATACCGTAAACCTCTGCCAGACTACTTGGTGTAATAACCTGCTCAGGCATACCTTCGGAAACTAATTTACCTTTTTTTAGCATTAATACATGATGACCATGACGCAATGCAATATTAATATCGTGAACAACAACAATCGTAATAATATTACGACGGTGTGTTTCACGTGCGACTAAATCCATTACATGGTATTGGTAATTTAAATCCAGCGCACTTAATGGTTCATCTAATAATAATAATGTCGGACGGCGGATCAATGATTGCGCCAATCCAACTAACTGTTTTTGACCACCAGATAGTTGATCCAAATAGTTGAGCGCCAAATGCTCAATACCAAGTTGGCGCAACAGTTCCATGACGTCCTGCTCACATTGGTGACTGCTCACGCCACCTGATGCTCGTTGGGCAACAATTACCGATTCCAATACATGAAGATGCACACCTGCCGGTAATGACTGGGGCAAATAAACGACATTTTTGGCACGTTGGGCAAAATTCATCTTCATCAGATCCTGCCCATCCAACAGCAGTTCACCACTGGCTTTATTCAATCCCGCCAACGAACGCAAGAGGGTGGATTTACCACAACCATTCGGTCCCAACAATACCGTGATTTGACCACGCGGTAATGCATTGATATCCAGATTTTCAATCACGGAATGTTTCGGATATCCTGCCGTCAGATAATTGATTTTTAATCCCTGACTCATACATTCCCCTTGTGGCGTAAAACTATGCTCAGGAAGAAAGGCACACCAACCAACGATGTCACGATCCCAACCGGAATGATCACGCCCGGAATCAGGTTTTTAGAAGCAATGGACGCCATGGATAAAACTAATGCACCAATCAACGCACTCGCAGGCAAGAAGAAACGGTGATCTTCACCAAATACCATTCTGGCGATATGAGGAGCCACCAATCCAATAAAGGCGATAGGGCCGACAAAGGCAACCGCTAATGCGGTCAGGATACAGATACGCAACAATGTTCCCAAACGCAGGCGGCCAATATTGATGCCAAAACTGATCGCGCGGTCTTCTCCCAGACGCAATGCGGTCAATTTCCAGGAATTACTCAATGAGATAGGGGTAATGACAGAGAAAACTAACATCATAATGCCCAATTTTTCCCATGTCGCCCTGCCAAGGCTACCCATTGTCCAGAAAACCAGCCCCTGTAAGGTATCTTCCGTAGCGATAAATTGCATCATCGAAACTAACGCCTCGAAGGTAAATACCATCGCAATCCCGAACAATACAACACCTGTGGTTGCAACTCTCGTCCAACGGGTAATGCCATCAAGCATTAAAGCAGCCAATAATGCAAAGAGAAAAGCATTTGCAGAAATAAACCATTGCGCCGGTATTCCCGGAATACCAATGTCAAGCACAATGGCTAATGCCGCACCAAAAGAAGCCGCTTCGGAAACCCCTAACGTAGAGGGGCTGGCGAGTGGGTTATTCAAGACTGTCTGCATTTCAGCACCGGCCAACCCAAGTGATAGGCCGATCACTACCGCCATCAAGGCATAGGGCAATCGAATATCCCAAACAATCACCCGTGTTGCTACGTTAACACTGTCTGGTGAAAACAGGGTTTGCCAGAGGGTTTGCAGCGATAACCCTGATGGTCCTATTGTAAAATCCAGTACAACAGAAATGCCAATCGCCAAGATGATGAATAATATCCATGCAATACGTCGGCGCAGGATATGACGATAATGTGCTTTTATATCGCACTCACTCAATTGTTTTTTCACCATTGGCATAGGCTCGGTAGTAATGCTCATTTTTATTACCTGTTACTGCTTATTTCTCGCTGACCCAATATGTGCCTACCGGCTCAATAGCCAAGAATTTATTGTGAAGTTCTTTCAATGTTTGTTGCGGATCTAAATCAGCGAATTTCTCAGGATAGAACCATTTAGCAAAAACTTGGGCAACAACAACATTATAAGGAGAGTTATAGTAGTGATGCCAAATAGCATAGCTACGCCCTTCCTTAACGGCAGTTAAGTTATTGATACCTTTACGTTCGGTGATTTCTTTTAAGCCAGTACGGGCAGTATCGGCAGAAGTTTGAGCGCCCATTTTGATCCCGCTACCTTTGTCACCCGGATCTTGTGCGCCGCTTGCGATGTAAATAGAAGGATCTTCAGCAATGACTTTTTCCAGATTCACGGTGCCCAATGGAGCAGGCAGTATTTCTTTGGCGATGTTTTTGCCACCTGCCAAATCAATGAAGTTCCCCATATTGCCGTTACCTGCCGTACCACAGCAATCTTCGCTAGAACCTGCTCTTAGTTCAATAAATACGGAAGGCTTCTCAGCATCGGGTATACGATCTGTAATATCAGTAACCAATTTTAGATTTTTTTCATAAAAATCAGCGTAAGCATTAGCCTGATCTTCACGATGCAAGACTTTGCCCAGCATACGGATGCTAGGTAATGTATTTTTCAGGGGATCATTGCGGAAATCGACAAAAACAACAGGAACGCCTGCTTTCTCCAACTGCTTCACTAATTCACTGTTTTTTCCTGGCCCATGTCCAGACAGACCAAAAATGGCAACGTCGGGGTTAAGCGTCAGCACTTTCTCGGCGCTAACACTGTCAGCACTCGTGTTACCAATCAGGGGGATATTATCGATTTCAGGAAATTTAGCTTTATAAATAGCGTAAGTTTGTGGGTCCAGTTTACGGAAATCACCTTGCCAACCAGCGATACGAGCCAGAGGTTTATCCCCTTCCAAGATGGCAACAGAATGGAATAGACGGCCTTCACCCAACAAGATACGATTGACTTTCCCGGGCACCTCAACAGTACGTCCAGCAACATCAGTGACTGTTTCAGCCCAAGATGCAAAACTTGCCATCATGGCAGAACCCGCCATTAGACTGATACTCATACTTTTCACGACTGCTCGAAATACAAACTTCACTTTAGTTAGCCTCTTCATGCAACAATTGTGCTGCTAACAATAAAGCAAATAAGAATACTTATCAATGCGATCGGAGTGGTATATCCGAAATTTACCGTTGATATTTCTTCCCTAACCCTATGAAAAATAAAAACTGCCAATTTCATCACAGAACCGGCAGTTTTTTGTAAAAACAAATCAATAACAATTTAACCAATGAGCATCAGTTTATTGATAATCTGTTAACAAATCACTCTTTATCGGTATATTTGAAGGCGGGAAATGCCATCTCACTGTATTTCACAAAACGCGTTTTCTTTTTCAGCTTGTAACCCAACCAAATAAGCAGGAATAACGGGATGCCAATGTAAGTCGCCGTCACGCCATACCAGTCAACCTTATCTTGCAAAAACGCCTGATAATTTTGGCCCAAAGTGATAACCAAACATAAAATAAAGGCAAAAATCGGCCCAATAGGGAAGAAACCTGAGCGATATGGCAGAGCATTGAGATCCAAACCTTGGGCGACATAACCTTTACGAAAGCGGTAATGGCTGATTGCAATTCCAAGCCATGCGATAAATCCAGTCATACCTGATGTATTCAATAACCACAAATAGACGGTTTGGTTACCAAACATGGAGCTAAAAAAACACAGCCCTGCAACCACGGTTGTCGCATAAAGCGCATTACGCGGAACACCACCTTTAGACAGATGACTAAAAATTTTCGGTGCCTTACCCTCTTTTGCCAGAGTGAATAGCATACGGGTAGATGCGTACATCCCTGAGTTTCCCGCTGACAGAACAGCAGTTAATATCACCGTATTCATTATTGCAGCCGCTGATAATAAGCCAGCATTTTCAAATACCAGCGTAAATGGACTAACACTGATATCTTTCACGCCATTGCGTAACAAATTCGGATCAGTATAAGGAATGATTAGGCTGATGATTAAAATCGCAAACACATAGAATAATAAGATACGCCAGAATACTTTGCGCACCGCACGAGGGATATTTTTCGCTGGATCTTTCGACTCCCCCGCAGTAATGCCTATCAGCTCTGTCCCCTGAAAAGAAAAACCGACAATCATTGCCACCCCTATCATGGCTGCAAAACCACCTGCAAAAGGAGCGTCACCCACGGCCCAATTATGCCAACCTGCACTTTCAGCGCCTTGCATGATGCCAGCAATCATTAAAATACCAACGGCAATGAACACAATAACTGTGGAAACTTTGATCAAGGAAAACCAATATTCTGCCTCACCAAATCCTTTGACGGAAATGACGTTCAACAGGAAAATCAAGCCAAGGAACAACGCACTCCATACCCAACCAGGAACATCATTAAACCAATATCCCATTACCAGTTGCGCAGCGACAAGGTCAACGGCAATCGTCACCGCCCAGTTGTACCAGTAGTTCCATCCCAATGCGAAGCCAAAACCCTCATCAACATATTTGGAACCATAAGTTGAAAACGATCCTGAAACTGGCATATACGCTGCCAATTCGCCTAAGCTGGTCATCAAGAAATAGACCATCAGGCCAATTAATGCATAGGAAAGTAAAGCTCCACCAGGGCCAGCCTGAGAAATTGTTGTGCCAGAAGCAACAAATAATCCCGTGCCAATTGATCCACCTATGGCAATCATTGCCATATGTCGTGCTTTTAATTCACGGCGCAGGGTTGTTGGAGCCTGATCCCGTGGCATACTTTCTTCGCGAGACATTCTATTCCTATATCATTTAAAATAAATTTAATGCGGAATTGTAACAAATCCTCGTCGCCAGAATAGCAACGATTCGTGGTTATAAGATACCTTCATAATCCATCGCCAATTATTAGCTATACGATTATATTCTCAATATTAGTGACAATAACTCAGTAACTTCCGTAACGCATTGGAGATATGCTTTTGACGATGGTAAATCAGGTACAAGGTGCGATTGAGGCTAAGTCCAGGAATAACAAGTTCAGATAATGTGCCATTTTTTAATTGTTCGTGGACAACTCGTCGTGAAAGGCAACTGATTCCCATTCCATATTGAACAGCATGTTTGATGGCTTCCGAATTACCCAACTCCATCGCAATATTGAATCTCGGCATTTGTGAGAACAAAAGATGATCCAAGATTTCTCTTGTTCCTGAGCCTTTTTCTCTCAATATCCAGGGCGCTTTGATCAAATCTTCCACGTTCAGCTCACATTGCAACAGTGGGCTTTCCGGAGAGGAAAAAACGATCAACTCATCTTTCATCCAGGGTTGTGTGATCAACTCAGGATCGTGACACAATCCTTCAATCAATCCCAAATCAACACGAAATCCAGCAACTGCCTTGATGACATCTCCAGTATTACTGATATTCAATTCCAATGGTGTCTCAGGGTAATCCTGACGGTATCTGGCCAGCATTTCAGGCAACATATAATTGCCAATCGTGCTGCTGGCCGCTAACCGCAATGCGCCCAGTTCAAGTTTGAAAAGCTGTTCCACTTCACCAGCCTGTTCAAGTAATGCCAATGCCTTAGGATAGAGCAAACGCCCATGTTCATTGGTGACCAAACGTTTTCCGACTCTATCAAACAGTTGTACTCCCAACTGTCCTTCAAGATCTGTCAGTGAAGCACTCACCGCAGATTGTGATAACGCTAATTGCTGAGAAGCCTGTGTCGTTGAACCACTTTTCAGAACTTCTGCAAAAATTTCCAGTTGTCTCAGAGTGATACGCATATGGCCTCGCGGGGAGCAAATAAAAGGGAAAGATAGTCTTGATTCTAGACAGTATTACGCAACTTAACAAAAGCCACCCATAATTAACTTATTTTAATGATAATATTTACAAATATTATCAATTTTATTGATTTTAAAATCTTCTATATGCTTATTCCTGAAATACATAAGCTAATAGAGTCTCCATTATGTCTGAAAATCAACCAGGGAAACTGACCAAAGCCCACCCCAATACCACATTAAAATTAATTCCCGGTCTTATATTGGTCGCAGTCCTGACAGCACTCGCTATCTATATCGGGACTATTCCCTGGTTTATAAATATGGGATTAGGTGTTCTGACGCTTGCCATCTTATTGGGGATGGTTATCGGCAATACACTGTACCCTCCCTTAAAATCCACCTGTGATAGCGGTATCCATTTCTCTAAACACTATCTACTACGCGCTGGCATCATCCTTTATGGATTCCGTCTGACTTTCCAGCAAATCACAGATGTTGGTGCAACCGGGATATTAATTGATGTCATCATGCTGTCTTCAACATTTTTTATGGCGCTATGGATTGGGCGTGCTTTTTTTCGACTGGATAGCCAAACCGTGATCCTAATCGGCGCAGGAAGTAGTATTTGTGGAGCCGCTGCGGTTATGGCAACAGAACCTGTGGTTAAAGCTCCTGCCAGCAAAGTTGCTGTCGCCGTCTCTACAGTCGTCATTTTTGGCACACTGGCAATCTTTATTTATCCGTGGATTTATCAACTCAATGCCCACTACCAGTGGTTTAATTTTACTCAGGAAACATTTGGTATTTTTTCGGGTTCAACTGTTCATGAAGTAGCCCAGGTGGTTGCGATTGGGCATGCGTTAGGAAGCGAGGCCGAAAATGCAGCGGTTATCAGTAAAATGATCCGCGTTATGCTATTGGCCCCTTTTCTATTACTGCTTTCCAGCTACCTCAGCCGCGTGGAAATTAAAAATTGTAATGGCCATTCCCAAAAATCCCCGATCACTATTCCGTGGTTTGCTGTATTCTTTATTGCTACTGCGGGTTTCAACTCTTTTCACCTATTACCTAAATCCCTTGTTAATCATATCGTTGTCGCTGATACCATCATGCTGGCAATGGCGATGATTGCGTTAGGGTTAACCACCCATATCAGTGCTATTCGCCAGGCTGGGGTTAAACCCATTCTGCTGGCACTTATTTTGTTTGTCTGGCTAGTCGCGGGAGGATTAATCGTCAATCAAGGCATCCATCATTTATTGCGCTAATTCAGCATGAAGGAATATTAAATTGACTTTTGCTGCCAAAATTTTATCAATCAAGTGAACAATGCCATAATGACGAAAACACAGGAGAAAATAAGATGAAATTTATTGGAGCCCATGTGAGTGCTGCGGGCGGTGTTGATCAGGCCGTGATCCGTGCCCATGAATTAAATGCAACGGCATTTGCCTTGTTCACGAAAAACCAGCGCCAATGGTATGCCCCGCCGTTATCGACAGAAGTTATTGATCAGTTCAAAGCGAACTGTGAACGTTACGGTTATGATAGCCGACAAATTCTCCCTCATGACAGCTACCTAATTAATCTTGGACATCCTGAAACAGACGGTCTGGAAAAATCCCGGGCAGCGTTCCTTGATGAAATGCAGCGCTGTGAACAGTTAGGTATCGACCTGCTGAATTTCCATCCGGGCAGCCATCTCAATAAAATTGACACCGATAAGTGCCTCGCCCGTATTGCGGAATCCATTAATATGACTTTGGATAAAACACAAGGTGTCACTGCCGTTATCGAAAATACCGCCGGACAAGGCACCAACCTTGGTTTTAAATTCGAACAGCTGGCGGCAATTATCGATGATGTCGAAGACAAAACCCGAGTTGGAGTCTGTATTGACACCTGCCACGCTTTTGCAGCTGGTTACGATTTGCGCACTGAAAAAGATTGCGATGCGACTTTCAAAGCATTCGATGAAATCGTTGGATTCAAATATCTTAAGGCCATGCATCTAAACGATGCCAAAAGTGAATTTTCCAGCCGTGTTGACCGACATCACAGCCTTGGTGAAGGCAATATCGGTAAAACACCTTTTAGCTATATCATGAAAGATGACCGTTTCAATGGTATTCCTCTGGTTCTTGAAACGATCAATCCGGACATCTGGGTTGAAGAAATTGCCTGGCTAAAATCCCAGCAAAGTTAATTACCTGACTTAATTACCTGACTGAAATTAACTCGATCTTCGCCATCATTGATGCAAGTTCAGTACGGCTTTTAATCCCGACATTCGGCTGGCTAACCGTAAGCGCAGAAACTGCGGTCGCCAGGCGCAATGTGTGTTCGCTGGATTCTCTCATCAGCAAACCATAGACCAATCCTCCAACCATAGAATCCCCGGCCCCAACTGTGCTGACTACTTCACAATGTGGTGGTTTTGCCAACCATGAACCAGAGGCATTGACCCATAATGCTCCCTGCTCTCCCAGTGAAATAACAACGTGGGCGATCCCCCTATTGCGTAATTCATGAGCTGCATCAATAACACTATCCAATTCCGGCAATGGCCTACCCGCCCAAATCTCCAATTCATGGCGATTGGGTTTTATCAGCCAAGGTAATGCCTTAAGGCCAGCAACAAACGCTTCACGGCTACTGTCGAAAATAACGCAGGGACAAGACTGTCGTAATTGCATCATCCAATCCGCAAATGATTCTGCTGTAATTCCTTCGGGCAAACTACCGCTGACAACAACCATATCGAACTGCCCCAGCCATGTCAGAGAATCACTGACAAACCGACTCCATTCTTCTTCTGTCACATGAAAACCAGAAAAATTGAAATCTGTCACTTCACCCTGTTTTTCAGTCAGTTTGACATTAATCCGCGTTCGCCCAGAAACGAGATGAAAACGATTTACCATCCTGTTTTCGCTAAAAAACTGCTGAAACCCTCCCTGATTCTCTCGTCCCAGAAAACCACTGACAGTCACATCAATACCTAAATCACGCAGTACCTTTGCAACATTGTTTCCTTTACCAGCTGCGTGAAGCCCTGCCGTCTGTACACGGTTAACATGTCCCTTAACAATATCTGGGCATAAGCCAACTAAATCATAAGCTGGATTTAAGGTAATTGTGGCAACTCGACGGCTCATCTTGCCCGGTATCTCCTGAATAAACAGTCATAAGTAATATTAAGTTTTATCTGTTATTTATAACATCAAAATTGAATCGTTTCAGTTAAAATTACTACCCAATTGATCATTATGTTAATGCAATCTAAAAGTAAGAATATGCAACGGCATAATTTCTTGCGATTCGTGAAATCTATTGCGCAAACTAATACCGGACTCCCTTCTGGCAGGTTTTCTCAGATACCTGTCCTACCTTTGTATATATTTTCTTAATTATTTGTTTACACATATAATTTATTTATATATCGTTGCGCTAGTACAAGGTAACATCATTCATCAGGGAGTCTATATGTCCATTGAGGTAACGCAAAATTTGAAACGCCCCTCTATATTTGGTGGCGCTATGATCATTGCCGGTACTGCTGTCGGCGCAGGTATGTTTTCCATTCCGATTGTCACATCAGGTGTCTGGTTTACAGGATCAATCATTTTGCTGTTATATACCTGTGCATGTATGTATTTCTCTGGTCTGATGATTCTGGAAGCCAATATGAATTACCCTGCTGGCTCCAGTTTCCATACGGTCACTAAGGATTTGTTAGGCAGAGGCTGGAGTACCCTTAATGATTTATCCATCGCCTTCGTTCTGTATATCTTAACTTATGCTTATATTTCAGCAGGTGGCTCAATATTCTCTCACAATATCGAGAACATTATTCCGCTACCTCAATCAATATCTGGATTATGCTTTGCCTTTATCGTTGCCTTTATTGTTTGGGTATCGACTAAAGCAGTCGATCGCTTAAGCACTATCTTGATAGGCGGCATGGTCATTACCTTTATTATGTCTGTCGGTGGTATGTTTACCGAAGTTAAGCCAACCATCTTATTTGATCAAGCTAATACCCATTCAGACTATTTACCCTATGCTTTAATCTCGTTACCTTATTTATTAGCCTCATTTGGTTTTCACGGCAACGTTCCAGGGCTGGTTAAGTATTATAATAAAGACAGTAAAGCCGTCACACACAGCTTGCTATACGGGGCATTGATAACATTAGCGATTTACATTTTATGGCAGTATGTTATTCAGGGGAATATTCCGCGTGAAGCCTTCAAACAAATCATTGCTGATGGCGGTAATATCGGTAACTTATTGCAACAGATAGATAAAACCTCTGACAATACAACAATGGGCCAACTCTTAAATGCCTTTTCATATATGGCTTTGGCGAGTTCTTTCTTAGGTGTATCATTAGGGTTATTTGACTATCTGGCAGACTATTTTAAATTTGACGACACTGGCAAAGGTCGTTTTAAAACAGCACTGATTACATTCGTTCCCCCGACTGCATTGTCACTGATTTTTCCAAACGGTTTCCTCTATGCCATCGGTTTTGCTGGCCTGGCAGCAACCATCTGGGCAGTTATTGTTCCGGCTTTAATGGCCCGAGCAAGCCGTAAACGCTTTCCGACATCCAGCTATCAGGCTCCGGGCGGTAATTTTTTGATTGTCTTTGTTATCCTATTCGGTTTGATAAATGCGCTAGCACACATTCTCTCTTTGTTTGATTTGTTGCCAGTTTATCGTTAATGTTTTCCTGCCACCCCAGTATTTTTACTGGGGCATTCATTCACCTCTTGCCTAATAGACCAACTGCGAGTAATTTTGTCGCCACTTCAATATTCATTCCACTATTTCCTTGTTTTTACGGAAGGTATCTATGGCTAAAGCCAATGAAATTAAGCGCGGCGCTGCAATCAGCTACAATGGAAAGCTATTATTAGTTAAAGACATCGATATTCAATCACCCAGCGCACGTGGTGCCAGCACGCTATATAAGATGCGGTTTACTGATATTCGTACTGGTCAGAAAGTGGAAGAACGTTTCAAAGGTGATGACATTCTTGAAACCATCACATTGACCCGCCGTAGCGTAAATTTTTCCTATATTGATGGTGATGAATATATCTTTATGGATGACGAAGATTTCACCCCTTATCACTTCAAAAAAGATCAAATCGAAGAAGAACTGCTATTTATTCCCGAAGAAGGTTTACCAGGCATGCAGGTCCTGACAATGGATGAGCAATTGTTAGCGCTTGAATTGCCGCAGACTGTTGATATGGTCATTGAAGAAACATCACCAGGTATTAAGGGGGCATCAGCGAGTGCTCGCACTAAACCGGCGAAAATGAGTACAGGATTGACTATTCAAGTTCCCGAATACTTGAGTTCGGGTGAAAAAATCCGCATTCATATTGCAGAGCGTCGCTATATGGGACGTTGTGACTAATTCTTTATCCTTAAATATGAGTTGCTCTTTTGACGAGAATAACACTTGATGCAAAGAGCAACTCATCGTCTTTGAAGTTAGAAGTAATCCACATTAACAATTGCCACACGTTTCTGATTATCAGTCCACTTCACGCTGGAAACCCCTATGTTACCAGGAAGCATGACACCGCCTTTCGTTTTGTGAGTTGAAATGATTTGTTTAACAGTGAGATTTTTACCTAATCGATAGCAAGAGATATTGGCTTGAGTGTTTGATATCACAACTTGACATCCTGGATCAACAATCGCACCTGAAAACCGAATGACTCCTCCTTTAGATTCGGCATATCCATAAGAAAGCCATGAAACCAATAAACAACTCATTAACAGCTTAAGATAATTTTTCATGGTTACCTCACTTTCGTTTTTCCATTAACTAAAACTCAGCTACCTTTTATTCCTTCATTCCCATAATAACTATTTCACGTAAGAAAAATACGACATTGATAACTTTTATTGATAAATATCAAAAGTCATTTTTTAATTAAAAAATAGGTACACTATTTTTGTTGATTAATGAACAAAACTGTTATTAACAATCATTACTTGAACTAAATCACAGATAAGTTTATTGATTTTATTTTATATTATTTAGCTGAAATAAATAATTATTATACTTTTATGTAACATCTAATGATAAGTTATAGTAACAATACCCAATTCCTTATTTTTTCCGACCCATTTTATTTCTTCTGTTCCAATATGTTTTACAACAGATAATGGCGACTTACTATCCTTTTGATATTCTATGTTTTTTTCTTTAATTAACTGTTTACCATTATACCAGCAGACCATTTCAGTATGCTCTTTATCCCAACTAAATTGGCATGGAGACTCAACGATAGTTCCATGAAAGTAAATAGTTCCAGAACTGGAGGAGGATGAAGAATTCACCATTACAGGATAATAAGATAAAGACATGAACAAAAAAGTTGTCATTTTTCGTAACATTCGCAACATAAGCATTCAACCTCCACGACAAGTGTTATTATCTTTTTTCAACTTTAGCCCGCGCCAATTTGAAAACCAGATAATGGTGTAACGCTTTGCTATATAACGATATAACGTCAAATGAAACTTTTTCTTTATACCTTTTATTAATTTTAACCACAATTCGATATAATATTCTAATAAATTAGAATATGATAAAATCAATTGATAGTTATTTAATAATAGTCAGGTGCTGACATTGCATCAAATATATATTATCGGTACTGCCGTGGGGATTTAGCTATTTTTTCGATATCATAAAACTATTTACACATTTGACAACAATAAAGTTTAGCGATGAACTATACAAATATACTGATATAACCACACCTTAACCACAGTATCTGATGGTGATTACGCTTTCTCATAAATTTTGTTATAGTCCTTTCCTAGGTTAATTTGTCTACCAAACTCCACTTTACGTGTTAAATAGGTATCTCATGACTCGCAGTCACACGTTCGCTATATTTATTCTCAATATCCTTGGTATTGCCCTGTTCCTCTCATGGTACTTGCCTGAGAATCACGGCTTTTGGTTCCATATTGATTCCGCTATCTTTTATTTTTTTAATGAAAAATTATTACCCGATTCGAAATTTTCCCTATTTGTCGCTATCTTGAATATTAGGGCATTCGATGTCATATCACTTTTATGCATGGGCTTACTTTATTACAGTGCATTTCACAAACAGGATCACGCTGGCAAGCGCCGACTTTTCATGATTGGTTTAGTGATGCTTATCTCTGCCGTTATCATTAATCAAATAGGTCATCAAATCCCCGTCAGCCGCCCAAGTCCAACGCTGACATTTGAAAATGTTAATCGCATAAACGAAATAACCCATTGGCATACAAAAGATTCCTCCAAAGACAGTTTCCCTGGTGATCACGGTTTAATGCTCTTAATTTTCAGCAGCTTCATTCTGCGTTATATCTCCCGCAGTGCATTCTGCATTGCTCTACTGATTATGGTCGCTTTTGCTCTTCCCCGTATTATGGCAGGTGCTCACTGGTTTACAGATATTGCAGTAGGCTCTTTATCTTTAACATTGATAGGCATGAGCTGGATATTGCTAACCCCATTAAGTGATATTATGGCAACATGGCTAGACAAGAAATTACCGCATATTAGACGCGATAATTAAACTCATAATATTGAGGAGATAGCTGTTATCTCCTCAATATCATCTCATATTTATTAAAACAGTATAAAATAGCAACAAATCATTCTAACCTATTAGTTCCTAATCTGATTTTTTGTAAAGAACTCTTTTTGTCTCTCGCTTTTTACTCATGATTTCAGTAATCTTTCCTGCGTCCTGTTTATTAAAATAACATGTTTTGTAAAGATAATAATAAAATGTGTTGCTTCGCACACTTTATGGACAGAAAATTTGTTAATTCACCCTATTCTGACTAGGCTTTAGAACATTTAGTGTTTTCATGGTGGTGATAAGTCACGTTAAGGACTGCGAGGAAAAATCAATAAATGGTTAAATCTAAACCAACACTGAGATACATCTTGCGGCTGATACCCGCAATTATAGCGGCAGTAACACTGACCGCATGTAGTTCACCAGATTCTAACCTACGCAATAAACAAACTGAGACGCATGCAGTAAACACTGGAAAACATTATTTACTGCAAGCATCTCAGGATGAATTTGAAACGCTAGTCAACAAATTAGATATCAAGTCTAAGATACTCAATCAATACGCTGACTGGAAAGGTGTAGCCTATCGGCTTGGTGGAAATACCAAACGGGGTATCGATTGTTCTGCTTTTGTGCAACGTACTTTTCATGATCAATTTGGTATGGAGTTACCACGTTCCACATCAGAACAACAAAATATAGGACAAACCGTTAGTCGCTCTAAATTGCGGGCGGGTGACCTGGTATTGTTTAAGACAGGGGTTCGCAGACGTCATGTCGGTATCTACATCGGCAATAATCAATTTGTTCATGCTTCAACCAGTAATGGGGTTATCGTTTCCAAATTGACCGATACTTACTGGAGTAAACGCTACTATGGTGCAAGGCGAGTGTTATCAAATAACATAAAAACCTCGGTTTGACCGACACCTAACGTGTTTTATTACTGAAATTTTCCCTTGCAGGCATTAAAAAACGCTTCCGTTTAAGAAGCGTTTTTTGTCAATGGGTAAAATCATAGTGGATACAGCGCAGTTATATTTTCTGCAATTGCAGCGCCTAACGTCTTTAAACGACATATCACTGCACTCTCATCTTCCTTAGCAAAAAACAAACAGGGTTCTCCTTCCCATCTAATCACAGCACTCGGTATCTGCATATCAGCAATAGACTGATTTATAACATGCAAAATTTCCCGTGCTTCTTCGCCTTCGTGGCTTAATAATTTCAGCCCCATCAGGCTATTTCCTGAATCTGTTTCTTCTGCTGGTAAAATCTCAACTTTTGTACCAACGAAGCCAGTTGACCACCGATAACTTTGCGGCAGTCTGTGTACTACCGAAAGTTGGATATTATTCACGTATCATTCCTATCAGAAACAACATTAATACATCTAACCACCAGCTGTAGATTATCGATTCGTCAAAACCGAATAACCATTCAACAAAAAAGTAAATAAAAGGTTAAAATAAAAATTGGGTTATCGCACTTACTTCACTTCCTACTTCACGAAAAGTGCGATTCAGCTCGCATTTTATATATATTTATACTGTTTAGGTAAAAAATTCAACTTATTTTTATGCAAAACAGCAACCTTTAATTCAATATTTATTTACATATTTGTTTCTTTCAAACGTTACCGAGTGCCAATAAAACCACAATCGTTTTATTTACAATAGGTTAAATAATGACAACCCTATAATCTTCCATAGTCATAAAGCTATCATAGAAAATTAACAAAAAAGCAACATATCGGCACTAACTGGATATGATAATATTAAAAATTCCCTATATTTTTTGATGATTACTCGATAATTCCTGTTTATCAGGTTAATCAATAACCCTCTAAAGGTTCAGAGTTCTCTAGGCAAAACAAAAGGCCATCCCATATCGGCAGATGGCCCCTAAAAATATTTTATGTCTGAGCGTGATTGCTTTCAAAATATGACTATTTATGATGCTGATTATTTATACGACTTACTGCGTGCATAGATAATAAGCATCATTGCTAATGTCACGCATAATGCCATTGAGCCTACCAGCGGCCAGGCATTTTTCTCAGGCAATAAAGACAAAATAGCGCCCACCAATGCAGCAATACTAAAACGGATGGTTCCTGCCAGTGAAGAAACGGTTCCAGCCATGTGGGGGTAATCGTCCAACACAACCGCCATAGTATTAGACGTAATCATAGAAATTCCGCTGATATAAATGGCAACCCCCATAACCAGAGAAATAAACCCCAGATCAAACAAGGTACTAAACAGTAACCATAATCCCACGACAAATTGAACACACAGTCCAATATGCAACATTTTTAATGGGCCATATTTGCGTACACACTGGCTATTGATAGTTGCCGTGATGAACAGAAAAATAACATTCAGCCCAAAATAGTAACCAAAATGCTGTGCAGGTACACCGTTCAGTTTGATGTACACAAATGCACCAACACTGAGAAAAGAGAACATTCCAGCAAAGGAGAAACCACTCGCTATGATGTAGCATAGTACCTGACGTTGACGAAACAGCATGATGAACTGTCTTACAGTCGTTTTTAAGTTAAATTTCTGCCTTTTCTCTTTAGGTAATGTCTCTTCTATGAAGAGAGTCACCAGGCCGACAGCTATGACTGCAACCAGAGCAATCGACCAAAAAATAGCATGCCAGTTAAACCATACCATCAACATCCCACCCAACATGGGAGCCAATAAAGGGGCGATGATCATCACCAATGTCACAAAAGACATACTGCGGGAAAATTCCTCTTTTGTGAACCTATCACGCATCAGAGCATTGATAACCACACCAGCCGCCGCCGCAGAAAATCCATGTAAGAAGCGCATGGAAATAAAGGTATCAATATCTTGTGCTAAAGCACAGGCAACAGAAGAGATAGCAAAAACAATGACACCGCCCAAAATGACTGGCTTACGTCCTAAGCTATCTGACATTGGCCCATAAATCATTTGCCCAATAGCAAAGCCCAAAATATAGCTACTCAGCGTCATTTGTACCAGGCCATCACTGACACCAAAACTCTCAGCGATCGTTGGCATACTCGGCAAATACATGTCAATTGCCAATGGCATTAACATAGAAAGCAAACCAAGGATCAACACTAATCCCAAATAAGACGAACGCTGTTGTTGCACGCAGTTACTCCTGAATCAATTGAAGGATAAAAATTAGGGGGTTAGAATTTGTATACTGTTGATCTCATTATCAGTCAGCGCCCGATATTCTCCTGGCTCTAATGCAGGATCGAGATAAATTTCGCCGATTCGCGCCCGATGAAGCGCAACAACATGATTTCCTACTGCGGCAAACATCCGTTTTACTTGGTGATAACGCCCTTCGCTAATAGTCAAACGAACAAGTTCAGGCTCAATAATTTCCAGTTGTGCGGGTTTTGTCAGTGTTTTTTCCCCATTTAACTGCACCCCTGCCAGAAATTTTTGTTCGGTATCCTCAGTGACAGGGTGTTCCAATCTCACAAGATAAGTTTTTTCGCAGTGATGCTTGGGAGATGTAATACGGTGTGACCATTGACCATCATCCGTCAACAAAACCAACCCTGTCGTGTCAATATCTAAACGCCCTGCTGAATGTAATTGATGAGAAACAGGCTCATCGATGAAATACAAAATTGTCGGGTTTGACGGATCATCAGTCGAACATACATATCCCTGGGGTTTATTCAACATGAAATAACGTGGACCATTGAGTTGTTGCAATATCGTGCCATCATAGGCAACTTGTTGATCGGACTTTAATTTATAGGCTCTTGTTTTGATGATCTCATCATCGACAGTGACTCGCCCTGCCCGCAACTCGCGCCCCACATCGTTACGGCTAATACCTAATTGTTGTGATAAAAATTTATCCAATCGCATGAATAGATGTACCTGACAAAAATAAACACATATGAACATGTCCTTGATATTACAAACAACTTCAAGGCCACTATTGGGATACAAGATTAAACAGATAATTCATAAAAAAATTATCACAGCAGTAACTATAGCAACAATAAGCTACACGTTATAGCCCACCTGATCCTAGAAAAATAATAACGAATTATTTCTCGACGGCAGGCTTCAATAAAAAATGTTATTCTCTACAGCAATTATCTTCTACCTGATATTTGTGACAGTAACATAAAAATGGCTTTTACTTTACGTCCTTATCAACAAGAAGCGGTAGACGCCACTATTCGCTATTTTCGCCAGCACAGAGATCCCGCCGTTATTGTTTTGCCAACAGGGGCGGGCAAAAGCCTTGTCATCGCTGAATTGGCAAAGCTGGCTCATGGCCGTGTTTTGGTACTAGCACATGTCAAAGAACTTGTTGCGCAGAACCACAGCAAATATTGTGCTTATGGATTGGATGCAGACATTTTTTCCGCAGGGCTAAATCAAAAACAAAGTGCAGGAAAAGTCGTTTTTGGCAGCATTCAGTCCATTGCCCGCAACCTGGATTGCTTTGACCACCATTTTTCACTGCTAATCATCGATGAATGCCACCGCATCAGCGATGACGAAAACAGCCAATACCAACAGATCATCCAGCAACTTCGAAAAAACAATCCCCAAATCCGCATATTGGGTTTAACTGCAACACCTTATCGCCTCAACGCTGGCTGGATATATCAATATCATTATCATGGCATGATCCGGGGTGACGAACGCTGTTTTTTTCACGAGTGTATTTATGAACTGCCATTGCGTTATATGATTAAGCATCATTTTCTGGTTTTTCCAGAAAGATTGGACATGCCTGTCATGCAATATGATTTCAGCCAAGTACGAACCAGCCAACAAGGGATATTCAATGAAGCGGAATTAAATCGGGAGCTTAAACGCCAAAAGCGTATCACTCCTCATATCATTAGACAGATCGTTGAATATGCACAAAATCGAAAAGGTGTGATGATTTTTGCCGCAACAGTCGAACATGCGAAAGAGATCTTCCAATTGCTGCCTACAGGACAAGCCGCGCTAGTCAGCGCAGATACTCCACCATCTGAACGGGATCACTTAATTACGGCATTCAAGGAACAGCAACTCCGCTATATGGTCAATGTTGCTGTACTCACAACAGGATTCGATGCTCCTCATGTTGATTTAATCGCCATATTGCGTCCCACAGAATCTGTCAGCCTTTATCAGCAAATCGTCGGGCGCGGTTTACGTTTATTTCCTGACAAAAAAGATTGCCTGATTTTGGACTATGCTGGCAATCCTCACGATCTTTACACGCCTGAAATCGGTAACAGTAAACCCAACTCACAAAGCCAGCCCGTTCAGGTATTTTGCCCTATCTGCCAATTTGCCAATACTTTCTGGGGGATATGCACGACAGATGGAGAGATCGTTGAGCATTTTGGGCGACGCTGCCAAGGTTGGGCAGAAGACGAAAATGGGAAACGTCAACAATGTGATTTTCGTTTCCGTTTTAAATCATGCCCCCATTGTGGAGCAGAAAACGATATCGCGGCACGACGCTGCTATCGTTGTGAAGAAGTCCTCGTCGACCCCGATGATATGCTGAAAGCAGCCTTAAAACTAAAAGATGCACTGGTGCTACGTTGTGGTGGTATGCAACTAACACCAGGTCACGACAATAAAGGAGAATGGCTCAAAATCACCTATTACGACGAAGATGGGGCGGATGTCTCTGAGTTGTTCCGTTTATCGACCCCAGCCCAAAAGAGAGTATTTGAACTGCAATTTCTTCGCCAGCATCAGCGTGCACCAGGAACCGTTTTTCGCTGGAAAACAGCAACAGACGTTGCTAATCAATTGCCTTTATTGCGTCATCCTGATTTTGTTGTCGCGCGTAAAAAAGGGCACTTTTGGCAAATTAGAGAAAAGGTTTTCGACTACCAAGGGCGATTTAGACGGGCTGATGATTTATCCTAAATATGCCAAACAGGCTATCCACTAACCAACCGGAAAGCATATTTATATTTGCTGTCATATCGGTTTTTCGCTAGAATGCCGCCCGCTTAACGTAATAACTCATGTTAAGCCAAGTATCGAACCTGCTGCTGGGTCGCCTGTAGCAGGATTTATTTTCTTCTTTTACAGAGAAAAAATAATGTTAACTATTAATGCAGAAGTACGTAAAGAGCAGGGCAAAGGTGCGAGCCGCCGCCTGCGTAGAGCTAACAAGTTTCCAGCAATCATCTATGGTGGTAACCAAGAACCAGTTTCTATCGAACTGGATCACGATGCAGTTATCAACCAAGAAAGTAAGCCAGAATTTTACGACGTTCTGACCCTGGTTGTTGATGGTAAAGAAACTAAAGTTAAAGTGCAGGCAGTACAGCGTCATCCGTTTAAACCTAAACTGACGCACATCGATTTCCTGCGTGCTTAATTAGCCACAGTCGAGCTTTTATCGGGACGCCGAGTAAATAACGCCGCAATTGCGGCGTTATTTATTTTTACAACCTGGTGTATTAGCGATTACCACCACCATGACGTTGCAATTGATCGCGCAAATTCGGTGGCGTTCCCTTAATCGTCAACGTATCTGTTACGGGATCCCAAAAAATTCGTTCTCCCATCAACATGGCATCAAAGTTAATGGTTAATCCTCCACCACTACCTGCAAATTTTGTTAATTGGCGTAACGTTCCGCGATCGGCTGGGAAGCTCTCTTCCAGTTCATAGCCTTTTTCCTGCGAAAATTGCTGAAAATTTTGCTCACCCAACGAAGGTAACTCCCGGGATAGCGCTTGTAACTTAATTTCCTCGCCCGCCTGTAACTGTTCATTACAATAACCATAAACTTGCTGGCGATAAGCCTGGCGTTCATTTTTGTCCAACTGTGCCGACTCACAATAATCATCCAAAGCCTGCAAAAAACCTTTATTTTGGACTTTGGCATTCATGCCTTCACTGGCAGCCAGGAAATCCATAAAAAAGTCTGAAACCTTGCGCCCTACCCGCCCTTTTAAGAACGTCAGGTAACGACTGGATTCAGGATTGGTTTCCCACTCTGTCAGATCGATTCTTGCGATAATATCAGCATGGGGAATATCAAGATATTGCGTCGTATTGACATCGAGTTCATCGTTGACGGACGTGCTGTTACAACTATTAAGAACTGCAATCAGTAAATATTCCACAGCAAGATAACGATATTGACAAAACAGCACCGTTCCCCCTTCTGCGAACGGGTACTTTGACAACTCATCTTTCAAGCGAACAGTTGCAGCCCGGCTAAATCCGAGAAAATCGTCATCTCCTTTACGTAGATGACGAAGTGATCCCGCCAGCTCACTTTCTTCACTGAACAAACCATAAGCTTTACTTTTCGCGCTATATACACGATGCAGCTCTGCCATCATCTCTTCAACCACTTGGTTGGTATCCAGCAAAGCATCACGCAAAATTACTTCCAACGTCTGTTCATCACGTTTAATCAACCGGTGTAGCGCAATCTGGGTAATTTCCAGACTCATTATTTATACTCCTTTTGCAGCTTTGGCCCATATAGGGCCGTGCGGTTAGCGGCGTATTCAAACATCGTTATCTTTCTGCTGCAACCAAAAACCCAATTGACAAAAATACTCACCATTTAATGGTCAACAGCCTACATATCAAAGAGTAAAATGAGGCAGTATATTCAATATTGCAACAACTCCGGCAGCAGAGAGTTAATTTGTCATAAAAAAAGCAGAAAATCCCCCCTCTATACGGTAAGATATGGGGCTTTGTACATCCAGGATATTTGATTTATGCCACAGTCATCTCGCTATAGCGATGAAAAAGTTGAACATTTATTAACTGAATTAGTAAATGTTTTCGAGAAAGATCATACTCCAACTGACCTGACCTTGATGGTTTTGGGTAATATGGTAACAAATTTGATCAATACGAGTATTGCTCCTGCACAACGCAGACAGATCGCAGACTCGTTTGCACACGCGTTGCAATCTTCAATCAACGAAGATAAAGCGCATTAATCTTTATTAACACGTTGACGTAAAGAAAATATGGTGACTCGCTGTCAGCATTACCGCGAAAAAGTTTCTCAAATGATCAGTTGGGGACACTGGTTCGCACTGTTCAACATAATGTTCAGTCTTGTGCTGGGCAGTCGCTATCTATTTGCATCTGACTGGCCGGGTTCACTGTTTGGTCGCATCTACGCGCTGGTCAGTTGGCTTGGTCATTTCAGTTTCATTGTCTTTGCCATCTATTTACTCATTTTATTTCCGCTAACATTTATTGTTATGTCTCAGCGGCTAATGAGGTTTCTTTCAGCCACGTTGGCAACGGCAGGTTTAACACTACTGATATTCGATTCCTCCATCTATGTTCGCTTTCACCTGCATTTAACGCCATTGGTTTGGGATTTAGTCACCAACCCAGAACAAGGTGAATTAGCAAGAGAATGGCAACTGATGTTCATCTGTATTCCTTTGATTTTTCTAATACAGATGCTTTTTGGCACATGGAGTTGGCAAAAGTTACGTAGCCTGAGCCGTCAACGATTTGGTAAGCCACTGGCAGCAGTATTCATTACTGCTTTTGTCGCTTCACATCTCATGTATATCTGGGCAGATGCCAATTTCTACCGTCCGATTACCATGCAGCGCTCAAACTTACCCATTTCTTATCCAATGACCGCCCGCAAGTTCCTTGAAAAACACGGCCTATTAGATCAGCAAGAATTTCAACGCCGCATTAACCAACAAGGCAATCCCACAGCCTTGGGTGTCAATTATCCGCTGAATAATTTATCTTATCAGGATACTGGACGCGGTTATAACTTACTTCTGCTAGTCGTGGACGGGCTGGATCAACAAGACATCACCCATGATATGCCAACTCTGGAACATTTCGCTAAGAACAATATCCAGTTCACTCAACATTTCAGTACAGGTATTCAAGATGACACTGCATTGTTTGGTTTATTCTATGGCATATCATCAGGCTATCTGGACGGTATTCTTAACGCCAGAAAATCCTCAGCACTTATTGATGCCCTGACACATCAAGGGTATCAATTTGGCCTCTTTTCTTCAGATGGATTCCAGACACCACTTTATCGCCAGGCCATACTGACCGACTATTCATTGCCAGAAGCTAAAAGACAAAACGATAACTTAGCCGTGACGCAATGGAGCCAATGGTTAGATCTACGAAATGGCTCCACGCCATGGTTCTCATTTCTGGATATTAATGGTTTTGTACCTTCCTCCGGTAAATTTGATAAGAAAGCGCTGGATACTGAAATCAGCCATGTTTTAGAAGCCCTGAAGACTAAAGGTGCCTTAGATAAAACAATCATTGTGATTACAGCTAAACAGAGTAAAGAAACAGCAGATAACAGAGCAAAATGGTTTACGGGTGACAAATTCAATCGTGAACAGCTCCATGTTCCTCTGATAATCCAGTGGCCTGGCACCCCAGCACAAACTATCGATAAGTTGACCAGCCATCAAGATATCATGACAACCTTGATGCGCCGTTTATTGCACGTGACTAATTCTCCTGATGATTATTCCCAGGGTGAGGATCTCTTTCATGCCCAAAGGGAAAATCCATGGCTTATTACGGGTGATAATGGTTCATTAATTGTTACGATGGCCCAAAATACTGTCTATCTTTCCAAGGATGGACAGTATCATCAGTATGATTTAGAGGGTAATGAAATTCAGGATGCCAAACCAAACCTTGCCCAATTATTACAGATATTAACAGAAGTAAAACGATTTTTAGCAAATTAATCGTTTAAAAATCAAACGGTCACTAAATTAGGGGCTTGCTTTACAAATAAAAAACGGTAATATAAGAGAAGTCATCGGCATGTAGCGCAGCTTGGTAGCGCACCGTCATGGGGTGTCGGGGGTCGTAGGTTCAAATCCTATCATGCCGACCAAATTTCCCTAGAAAAACCAGCCTGTTACGGTTGGTTTTTTTATGGGTGGAATTTGTTCTTGGTAAAATGAGGGTAAAACGGGGCCGCCGGAAATTTAAAATTTATTAAAATAATTGTTTATTTATTCCCTCCTTTATTTCTCCATCCAATGTACTGCATAATCCAATATCTCTTTAGCAGGCACAAGCAATGTATTAGCAGATCCGATGGTGCCTTCAATAATAACCTCTGAATGCTCATGACAAAAATGTTCAACAATATCTTTAAAATAACCTTGATGAAACCTTTCACAAACAGGATCTACAGTATCAAATTCCTTTAACATCACCCATTCTACTTGGTTATTTTGCAATAGTGGGACCTCCATTTTTCTAATACGCTTATTGGGAATATTTGCCAAATGTTCAGCATGATGCAAAAGACTCATGGTTTGATATGGAGCGCCAATCATAAGAATTTTACCCTGACGCTCTACCAATTTTGCAAATGGTGAATCATTACCATAACCATAATCTAATGAATGATTCTCTACGAAATATTCAGCATTATTTCCAATAGCGACGACAGAAGCACCAGGGTTTTGGCTTCTAATAGCTCCTTTAGTTGTCCTGACACACTCAGCGAATACACCATGATCTTTGCTTGCTCGGGAAAATGATCGATCATATGGCATGATTTCTGATTTTAATTCTGATGGGACATAACCGTTTACATCCAAACTATCTTCATAATTTTGTTCCCAATTCGTATAACACAATAATACTCCTTCAACTCCCAAAACCGTTAAAATAGCGTGGATAAGAGCATCTGCACCATTCAAACAATTGCCTACAGATCGCATAGCAACATGAGCCATCACAACATCACCTTGTTTTATGCCTATCCTTTGTAGCTGCTGAACAAGCATCGATTGTGTCCAATAATTATCTTCACCCACTTTGACCATATATTTACCCTCACTCTTTGTTTAAGTTTGGTTTATTGCATATTCTTCCATTTGGGGCTACCTTATCTATGTGTACTCAAAATCCTACTTAATTTAGTACACCCTCATTTGCTTCTTATTTCGCTCTTCCCCTCCCTGGATTCAGGGAGGGATTTTTGTCGTTGAAAATTTTATAAAACGAATGTTTCTTACTGTCCGTAATCGCGTCAGAGCAAACGACAATTATATCTTTCTGGCATACATCTATCATAAATTAAGTATTTATAATTATATAATTTTGTTATAAATATTTCTGTGCATTTCCATATATAAGAAATTTAAATTTCATTAATGACTAATATAATAATAAGAAAATAAATTCACTTATTTTACAGTTAAGTAAGGAAAAAATAGGAACTTCATCATGAATATTAAAAAGTCTCTACTTTTAGTAGGATTAACGGCCTTTGGTGCTATCCCATTCTCTAGTATTGCTGAACCAGATTCAAATCATGGATATGTCGATACACCGCCAAGCAGGGCACTTTTATGCCAAAAAGGTATCAATAAAAACTGCGGACCTGTCATGTATGAACCACAATCGGTTGAAGGTCCCAAAGGCTTCCCACAAGGGGGACCACCAGATGGACAAATCGCCAGTGGTGGTGTTGCTCAATTCAAACAACTCAATGAACAAAGTACAGACCGCTGGCATCATGTCACTATCAATAAAGGAATCAACCAATTTAAATGGACAATAACAGCCCGGCATAGCACCACTTCATGGCAATTCTATATTACCAAACCTGGCTGGGATCCAAATAAACCTCTAACACGTGCACAATTTGATCTAAAACCCTTCTGTGAGCACCTTGATAATGGAAAAAAGCCAGGCCAAACTGTCTCATTGGACTGTGATATTCCCGATCGCTCAGGCTATCATGTTATTCTCGGCGTGTGGACAATTGCTGATACCCCCAATGCTTTCTATCAAGTTATTGATGTTGATATTAAATAATATTTTTAATTACACTGACATTTTATTTATAAATATACCAACCCAACTTCAAGATGCGTGTTATATTTCCCCGCTCAGCGGGGAAATATAAGGCCTCGCGGCGTCTTGCGGGTTGCAACTTGACGTTTATCGAGTATATTATATGAGCACAAAAAGTGCTGGTAAATGACCAGCACTTTTTCTAAAAAAATAAAAATGCTTTTCAGATATGATCTATTCACCCAAAACAACTCTACACATAGAAAAATATGAAAAAATCAACAATTCTTAGGATTGCCCGACCAACAGATAATCTTACTAAAATTGCAGAAATGTATTGTCACGGCTTAGATTTTATCATACTAGGAGAATTCAAAGATCACGATGGTTTTGATGGTATTATGCTAGGGCATCCCAACCATTCCTGGCATCTTGAATTTACTCATCACCACAATACACATGTTGGTAAAGCCCCAACTAAAGATAATTTATTAGTATTTTATATAGAAGATGAACTTGAATGGCAAGAGCATGTAAAATCAATGCAAAATGCCGGGTTTATTCTCATTCATTCTTATAATCCTTATTGGGATAAAAGCGGAAAAACTTTCGAAGATAGCGATGGTTATCGTGTTGTATTACAACATGGTACATCAGAGATTTAGTTATTTATTTTACGATTAATTGTTTATTCACAGGATTACGTCCTTACCATATTGGTCATTCATTTATTAGGCTATTAGCAATAATCTGATTAGACTTCTATTTTTTATTTCTGATAGCCTAAAAAACCACCATGATACTTATTTGATCATGTTATGATAAGAATGTTTTTTGCTCAGATTCCCTTCGCATACGCAAAGCTGCTAACGCTCTCCCATCGGCACGATCCCATTTCACAAACTCTTTTGCTGCACCTTGGTAATCACCGGTATTCAATTTTTTCAATAATGTTGAATGAGCAAAATTACCGATCCCTAAATTGAAAATAAATGAGCATAACGCATCAAATTGCCCTTGTGTTAGAGGTACTTTAACTAACTGCTCAATGGCGGCATAAACAGGGATAAGATCTTGATGTAAATATCCCTCAGCCTGTTGCGTAGTTATCACTTGTCCAGGCTCTACTCCTTTTGTATGACCATATCCAATTGTCCACGGTGCTGCTCCAGTGGCAGGATCTGGATATGCTCTCAATTTCAAGCCTTCATAGCTTTTAAGTTTATTAATACCATTTTCACTGATCTTCATTCATTTTCCCCGCTACCAGATTGAGCACCAAGATTATTTTGGTCTAAAAAACAACCCAGAAATCAAGTTTAGATGAAAAAACAACCAGCAATGCTACAATTATATTCGGTGATAAAATCCCCACAAAAAAATAAAAAAATCCGTTAAATATCAATAAATTATTATTTTATACAAAAATTTTTTAATTTTTAAAAATTACTTTAATAAATATCTTGACTCTTTTGCTTTTGAGCATAAAATCTTTCTCAGAATTTAGATTTTCGTGAAGTAAATCACAATTTATAACCATCAAAGGAAATCATCATGAAATCTGTAAAATCTTTCCTCTCAAATGTACACTGCGTTGTTATCCGGTTATCAGCAACTCGTTTTATGTAAGAGCTGCTACAATATAAAAATAAGCCAGTCAAAAACTGGCTTATTTATCGTCGTTACAGCCTTAAGGCAAGTGCTTTCTTGTCTATTTCATTATTGACACGCTATTCATTGAAGAACTTCTGTTCCGAAAGATTAGTCTTATAAGACTCATAAATTTCAAGGCGTAATACTGCGGCAAGGCAACATCCCTCAGTAACTTTGATAATAGCTAAGTCACTGAGAATGTTATCAGGTGAGAGAACAGCCAACAAAGCAGCAACCTGTAAAATCAAAATGAAGGTATAGAGTTCATGGAATTTCTATGCTGACTGGCTTGCAGTGTTCAACTTCAAGATGCGTGTTATATTTCCCCGCACAGCGGGGAAATATAAGGCCTCGCGCCGCCTTGCGGATTGCAACCTGAAGTTTATCGAGTATATTTCATCAGAAATCAGAATTTATTATCACAGTATTTTTCAACCAAGGCATATAAAATGGCGATAGTTTCTATATCTGGTACACCATCATAATGTGACGAACGGAAGTGCATTTGAAATGCTTTCAATAAAGATTGAAAATTTTCTTTTTTTTCTGCCCCTGTGATGTCATAACCATAACGCTTAAACTTTTCTAAAATCTTAGTGACATCAGGCAGGCAATGCCCGAATTGTTCAATATATTTTTGCTTAGTTTCTTCGTCATACCATGCTCCAACTCCCGCATCATAGAGTTCTTTCCACGGAAAAAAGGGGCCTGGATCGGTTTTTCTTTGCCATGCAATATCTGAATGCCCTACAACATGAGTCGGTTTAATATCCGGGTAACGTTGTAATATATTGATGGCTAACTCTTTGATTGCTGCAACTTGCTCAGGGTGATAAGGAGGGAAAGTGAAAACGCCATCATCATCACTGGCCTCATTCACAATCTCAATACCTATGGATGTATCATTCAACCCTTCTCGCCCATCCCAATAACTTATTCCTGCATGCCAGGCCCTTTCAAGTTCATCAACCAAATTGAATATGTGAATTTTATCAAATCCAGCCGCTTGGTAAGTTGGATCATCTGGGTTTGGAACCAGGTAGTGAGCACTGACAAGTTCCCCGGTCAGCGCCTGAATAGATTTCTCAAAGTTCAAAGCAGTGTAGTGCATAACTAAGAAGCGGGAACGTCTGTTAAAACTTTTGGTTGAACGATATGAATTATAATCAATTTTATACATTATTGTGCCCCTTTATTTGGTTTTGCTATGTAACACTGTAAGTATTAAATTACCTCCAATCCGTTGTTGCCAACAGCATAAAAGGAACAAACTTAGCAATAAAGGTATTTGTTTGTTTATTTATTTTTGGAACATCGTGAAGAGGCAGATGGAAAAATGGTGAGGATATGGACATACCGTCGTGATAATCGATATGCCCACGATCAGGAATATTAAAGGAAATTATGGCTCAATTTCAATATCTGTCAGTGGATAACAGCTACAGGGTAAAATTTCCCCTTCATTAACAAATGCCAGTGGCTTACAAGGATATCCAACCTTGCCCTTCACCAAGCGAACACGACAAGAACCGCAATACCCTTGCCGACATTGGTATTCAAGCTGAACTTTGCCATGTTCCAGTGCTTCCAACAAATTGTCGTGCAAACCTGAAGAGTAATGGATATATAACCCCTGCCGTGACGGCAGGGTGACTTTATAATCAGCCATATCAGAGTTCGAAACCGCTGAGATCCTCAGTATTGACTTCCGAATCAATCTGACCAACCAGGTAAGAGCTGACTTCGACTTCCTGTGGAGCCACTTGGACATTATCAGAAACCAGCCATGAATTGATCCAGGGGATCGGATTAGAACGGGTTTCAAACGGTAACTTCAAGCCCACTGCTTGCATACGAATATTGGTGATATATTCAACATACTGGCACAGAATATCTTTGTTCAGGCCGATCATAGATCCATCTTTAAACAAATAATCAGCCCACTCTTTTTCCTGCTCGGCGGCCAGTACAAACAGATCGTAGCACTGTTGTTCACACCCTTTGGCAATTTCCGCCATTTCAGGATCATCCTGACCGGAGCGTAACAGGTTCAACATGTGCTGTGTTCCCGTTAAATGCAATGCTTCATCACGAGCAATCAGTTTGATAATTTTGGCGTTACCTTCCATTAATTCACGTTCAGCAAAAGCAAATGAGCACGCAAAACTGACATAGAAGCGGATAGCCTCCAAGGCGTTAACGCTCATCAAGCATAAGTAAAGTTGCTTTTTCAATTCACGCAGATTAACGGTAATAGTTTTGCCTGCAACATCATGCGTTCCTTCACCGAACAGATGATAATAGTTGGTCATCTCGATCAGATCATCGTAATACGCGGAAATGTCTTTGGCGCGTTTTAAAATCTCTTCGTTCTCCACAATATCATCAAATACGATGGAAGGATCGTTCACGATATTACGGATAATATGTGTGTAAGAACGCGAGTGGATCGTTTCTGAAAACGACCACGTTTCAACCCATGTTTCCAATTCAGGAATGGAAATCAATGGCAGAAAAGCCACATTCGGGCTACGGCCCTGAATGGAATCCAATAACGTCTGGTATTTTAGGTTGCTAATGAAAATATGCTTTTCATGATCCGGCAATGCGTTATAGTCAATGCGATCACGGGCAACATCCACCTCTTCTGGACGCCAGAAGAAGGAGAGTTGTTTTTCAATCAACTTCTCAAAAATAGGATATTTTTGCTGATCAAAACGCGCCACATTAACAGACTGACCGAAAAACATCGGTTCTTGTAGCTGATCATTCTTTACTTGTGAAAAAGTGGTATAGGACATAGTTTCCTCAAATTAAATCTTACACGCGCCGCCTTCACAATCGGAATCTGCTGACTCAACGACTTCTTCCAGATCACCTTGAACGTCTTCTGCTCCATCACGGGTGTTGTGGTAATACAATGTTTTCACACCATATTTGTAAGCGAGCAGCAAATCTTTCAGCAATTGGTTCATCGGAACCTTGCCATTAGGGAAACGCGCCGGATCATAATTCGTATTGGCAGAAATCGACTGATCGATAAATTTCTGCATGATCCCTACTAACTGTAGGTAACCATCGTTGCTCGGCATTTGCCACAGCAGCTCGTAAGCACCTTTCAGAAGCTCGTAATCTGGTACAACCTGACGCAAGATACCGTCTTTGGATGCTTTTACACTGATATAACCACGCGGGGGTTCAATGCCATTGGTCGCATTAGAAATCTGCGAAGAAGTCTCTGATGGCATCAATGCAGACAAAGTTGAGTTACGCAAGCCATATTGTTGAATGTCACGGCGCAGAGCTTCCCAATCCATGTGCAAAGGTTCGCTGGTCAGGGTATCCAGTGTCTTTTTATAAGTATCAATCGGCAAAATACCTTGTGCATAAGTGGTTTCACCAAACCACGGACAAGTACCTTTCTCTTTCGCCAATTCGTTTGACGCTTTTAACAGATAATACTGCATCGCTTCAAATGTTTTGTGAGTCAGGTTGTTAGCGCTGCTATCAGAATAACGTACACCGTGTTTCGCCAGATAATAAGCGAAGTTAATTACGCCAATTCCCAGCGTTCGACGCCCCATTGAGCCTTGTTTTGCAGCGACAATCGGATAATCCTGATAATCCAGCAAGGAATCCAGCGCACGAACGGCCAACTCCGACAACGCTTCCAATTCACTCAGATTTTCGATGGCTCCCAAGTTGAAAGCAGACAACGTGCACAGCGCAATTTCACCATTTTCATCGTTAATATTGTCCAGCGGTTTAGTTGGCAATGCAATTTCTAAGCACAGGTTCGATTGACGCACAGGTGCAATAGCCGGATTAAATGGGCTGTGAGTATTGCAGTGGTCTACGTTTTGGATGTAAATACGGCCTGTTGAAGCACGCTCTTGCATCATCAAAGAGAACAATTCAACTGCTTTAATGCTCTCTTTACGGATACTGCTGTCATTTTCATACTGTGTGTACAGGCGCTCAAATTCTTCCTGATCTTCAAAGAATGCATCGTACAATCCCGGAACATCAGACGGGCTAAACAGAGAAATGTCTCCGCCTTTAATCAGGCGCTCATACATCAGTTTGTTAACTTGTACACCGTAGTCCATGTGACGAACACGGTTACCTTCAACACCACGGTTGTTCTTCAGTACCAGCAGGCTTTCAACTTCCAGATGCCAAAGCGGATAGAACAGCGTTGCGGCACCGCCACGCACACCACCCTGAGAACACGATTTCACCGCCGTCTGGAAATGTTTGTAGAATGGGATGCAACCTGTGTGGAACGCTTCACCATCACGGATTGGGCTACCCAATGCACGGATGCGCCCCGCATTTATGCCTATGCCGGCACGCTGGGAAACATATTTAACAATCGCGCTGGATGTCGCATTGATAGAATCCAGGCTGTCACCACACTCAATCAGGACACAAGAACTAAATTGGCGAGTGGGAGTGCGAACTCCCGCCATGATTGGCGTCGGCAGCGAAATTTTAAAGGTAGACACCGCATCATAGAAACGACGGATATAGTCCAACCGCGTTTCTTTTGGATAAGAGGAAAACAGGCATGCAGCAACCAGCATGTAGAGGAACTGGGCACTTTCGTAAATCTCACCAGTTACACGATTTTGTACTAAATACTTCCCTTCCAGCTGCTTGACCGCTGCATAAGAGAAATTCATATCACGCAAATGATCAATAAAACTATCCATTTGCTCAAATTCTTCTTTGGAATAGTCTTCCAGCAAATGTTTGTCGTATTTACCCAGGTTAACCATTTTTACGATATGGTCATACAGCGCAGGTGGCTCAAACTGACCATAAGCTTTTTTACGCAGGTGGAAAATAGCCAGGCGTGCCGCCAGATACTGATAATCAGGAGCATCACCGGAGATCAGGTCAGCCGCAGCTTTAATCATGGTTTCATGGATATCCGATGTCTTGATGCCATCGTAAAATTGAATCTGGGAACGCAGTTCTACTTGTGACACTGAGACATTTTTCAGACCTTCAGCAGCCCAGGCAACAACCCGGTGAATTTTATCAAGATCAATTTGTTCTTTATGTCCATCACGTTTGGTAACTAGCAGACTCTGGTTCATGGGGAAATACACCTTCTCTCTTTTCGTATCCCGCCTATATTGTTCCTTGACCTCTTGACAGCACGATGCCCCCAAGATGGCTGATCGCCAGTTGGGGCTTAACTGCAATTCACTATTGTTTTGCGACTGCTTATTGCGACTTGCTACTACATACTGACTACATCACAAGTTGCTACTACAAGATGACAAGAAACACAATATATAGGGGGCAATTAAAACGGTAATAACAAGATAATGTTATTTCCGAGTTTTATCAAGTGTACAAGATCGAGAAGTTTTGTGGATAACTTGAGGATTAATTTTGGCAAAAAGCCGATAACCTGCGTAGTTACTTGATGTTACTTTCATAAGGCTATCGGCGAAACAGGGAAAATAAAATCTTAAAAATAATATTTAGTTGCTGTTTTATTAATCCCTTAACAGTCTTTGTCAGACAGATCGAGTGTGCAGCATATAATTCACGTCTACATTATATCCAAGTCGAAATTTGTCTGTTAACGGGTTATAATGTAATCCAATAATATGTTGCTCTTTCAGAGCAGTCTTATCTATCCAACTGATCAGTTCAGAAGGGCGAATAAACTTTTTCGCATCATGTGTTCCTTTTGGCACCATGTTCAATATATATTCAGCGCCAACAACTGCCATCAACCAGGCTTTTCGATTGCGGTTAATCGTTGAAAAGAAAACATGACCACCAGGTTTGACTAATTTAGCACAGGCATGCACTACAGACTCTGGATCGGGTACATGTTCAAGCATTTCCAGGCAAGTCACAACATCATAAGCATGTTGGTGTTGTTCTGCGTGACTTTCTACCGTTTCCTGAACATAAGAAACGGAAACGCCGGATTCCAATGCATGCAAACGGGCAACTTGTAGGGGTTCAAAACCCATATCCAACCCTGTCACTTCCGCACCTTCACGCGCCATGCTTTCCGACAAGATACCGCCGCCACATCCAACATCCAGCACTTTTTTGCCAAACAGGCCATCAGCATGCTGCAAAATGTAGTTCAGACGCAGTGGATTGATACGGTGCAATGGCTTGAATTCACCTTCAAGATCCCACCAACGAGAGGCAACGGCTTCAAATTTTTCGATTTCCTGCTGATCCACATTGGCATGGGATTGAATGTGTGAATCGGGAGTTTTGACGTTCATCAGCAATATCGCTCCTAGAAACTGCTTCACAGCAAACTGGTTCACAGCAAACTGGTTCACAGAAAATGTAACAGTATTATGGGGATGTGTGATAGGAAACTATTATACATGCCTTAATCTTGAAATACCCGTGTCAGATTTTTATAAAACTGCCATTTTGTGGTATAATTCTAAGCCTTTGAATTCGGAGTATGAGGGACAGTGGCTCCATGAGCGACATTGCCAGAGAAATCACACCGGTCAATATCGAAGAAGAGCTGAAAAGCTCGTATCTGGATTATGCGATGTCCGTTATTGTTGGACGCGCACTGCCAGATGTTCGTGACGGACTGAAGCCAGTACACCGCCGCGTACTTTTCGCGATGAATGTATTGGGAAATGATTGGAATAAACCTTATAAAAAATCTGCCCGCGTAGTTGGGGATGTTATCGGTAAATACCACCCACATGGTGACAGCGCTGTTTATGACACGATTGTTCGTCTGGCACAACCATTCTCCATGCGCTATATGCTGGTTGACGGTCAGGGGAACTTTGGATCAGTAGATGGCGATTCTGCGGCAGCGATGCGTTATACCGAAGTGCGCATGGCAAAAATTGCCCATGAATTGCTGGCAGACCTGGAAAAAGAAACTGTCGACTTTGTGCCCAACTATGATGGCACAGAACAAATTCCCGAGGTAATGCCAACTCGTATCCCCAATTTACTGGTGAACGGTTCATCAGGGATTGCTGTCGGTATGGCAACCAACATTCCACCTCATAACTTATCTGAGGTGATCGATGGCTGCCTGGCTTACATTGATGATGAAAACATCAGCATCGAAGGCTTGATGGAGTATATCCCGGGTCCTGACTTTCCGACGGCTGCTATTATCAACGGACGCCGTGGCATTCAAGAAGCCTACCGTACAGGCCGTGGTAAAATTTATATCCGCGCCCGTGCAGAAATTGAAACTAATGAGAAAAATGGCCGCGAAACCATTATCGTCAATGAAATCCCTTATCAGGTCAACAAAGCCCGCCTGATCGAAAAGATAGCCGAACTGGTCAAAGATAAGCGCATTGAGGGGATCAGTGCACTGCGTGATGAATCCGATAAAGATGGAATGCGCATCGTTATCGAAGTAAAACGGGATGCTGTTGGTGAAGTTGTCCTAAATAACCTGTATTCACTGACTCAATTACAGGTTTCATTTGGTATCAATATGGTTGCCCTGCATCAGGGACAGCCTAAGTTACTTAACCTGAAAGATATTCTTTCTGCTTTTGTTTGCCACCGCCGTGAAGTCGTGACACGCCGGACGATTTTCGAACTGCGCAAAGCTCGCGAACGCGCCCATATCCTTGAGGCATTGGCTGTTGCCCTGGTGAATATCGATCCTGTTATCGAATTGATCCGCAGAGCCTCCACGCCTGCTGAAGCGAAAGCCAGCCTGATTTCCCAGGCGTGGGAATTGGGTAATGTTGCCTCTATGCTGGAACAAGCAGGTGACGATGTTGCCCGCCCTGAATGGCTGGAACCCGAATACGGTATCCGTGGCGGTAAATATTACCTGACCGAACAGCAAGCACAGGCCATTTTGGATCTGCGTCTGCAAAAACTGACTGGTCTTGAGCATGAAAAACTGCTTGATGAGTATCGTGATCTACTGAAAGCTATCGCGGAACTGCTGTTTATTTTGGAAAACCCAGAACGCTTGATGGAAGTCATTCGTGAAGAATTGCTGGTTATCAAAGGGCAATATAACGATGCCCGCCGGACTGAGCTAACTGAGAATTCAGCCGATATTAACATCGAAGACCTGATTACTCAGGAAGATGTTGTCGTGACACTGTCTCATCAAGGATATGTCAAATATCAGCCACTGTCCGATTACGAAGCCCAGCGTCGCGGTGGCAAAGGCAAATCAGCCGCACGTACCAAAGAAGAAGATTTCATTGAGCGTTTGCTGGTAGCCAATACCCACGATACCATCCTTTGCTTCTCAAATAAGGGCAAGCTGTATTGGATGAAGGTCTATCAATTGCCGGAAGCAAGCCGTGGAGCACGCGGTCGTCCAATTGTCAACCTGCTGCCATTGGATCAGAATGAGCGTATTACCGCTATTTTACCCGTGCGTGAATATGAAGATGGGCTGAATATCTTCATGGCAACAGCCAGTGGTATTGTTAAAAAAACCAGACTCAGCGAATTCAGCCGTCCACGCAGTGCCGGCATCATTGCCGTAAATCTGAATGAAGGGGATGAGCTAATCGGCGTTGACCTGACAGACGGCAGCAATGAGGTTATGCTGTTCTCTGCACAGGGCAAAGTTGTCCGTTTCCTTGAAGAAGAGGAAGAAACGCTGGAAGACGGTACGGTTCGCGTAAAAGGTGTACGTGCAATGGGGCGCACCGCAACTGGGGTTCGTGGTATCAAACTCAGTAAAGGTGATAAAGTTGTTTCCCTGATCATTCCTCGTGGGCAAGGAGAAATCCTGACCGTCACTGAAAATGGTTATGGCAAGCGTACTGCCGAAAGCGAATACCCGACGAAATCGAGGGCGACCCAAGGGGTCATTTCCATCAAAGTCAGCGAACGTAATGGCAATGTGATCGGCGCAATTCAGGTAGAACCGACTGATCAGATCATGATGATTACTAATGGAGGAACATTAGTACGAACCCGTGTTTCTGAGGTCAGTGTTGTTGGCCGCAATACGCAAGGGGTCACTCTGATCCGCACAGCCGAAAACGAACAAGTCGTTGGCTTGCAACGCGTAGCTGAACCAGATGACGATGATGAAAATGACAATGTCGCGGAGCCTTCTGATGAAGGGAATCGCGAATAAAAAGACCGTGAGTTAAAAGAGAAGCAGGCATTTAAGTGCCTGCTTTTTTGTTCAATTTTTTGACGAAGAATCAGCAGGATGCAAATGCTGCTTTGTATTCCCTGCTACACTAGTATATGCTGTGAACAGTTATTATTAATCATATATTTCATCAGGCGATCTCTTGAGATATCTATCTTCTTTTCGGACGTCATTAAAGATATCACGTTATCTTTTTCGGGTGCTTGGATTTATGCTATGGGCGCTTGGAGCCTTATTAACCAGCTTTTATTTGACAAATCTTTTTAATGCACTCAAATCAGATATTCGTCAAGAATATAATGCCAACTATGATATAGCCTTTTCCCACATACGACATATCGCCAATATTTTGCGAGATATTCAATTTATGGCGGAAAATCGCTTATCACAGAATAATGATAAAAATCAAACAATCGTATCGCATAATAACGATATTCTCTCGTACATTCCTTTGAATGAGAATTCCGATTGTGAACTATTACGTAAAACCACACATAATAATTTATATTCATTAGATCAGTTGATTGCATTTTGGCGAGATAATGTTGCCGCTATACGCAGTGTAAATCAGACTTTTTTCATTGGAGTAAAAAGCAAATGCATGGTGAACTTTTTTCCTCATAACAATATCACAGAGCCTGATGCACTAAAAAAAATGATCGCCGAGAATACCCGCAGGTTGATCAACATGAGAGAACAAAACAACGAAAGAACTCTCTTTTGGATCCAACCTAATCCCAAAGGGGATGGCGGTAATCTTTATGTTTTTACGCCTATTTATATTAATGGCCACATGACAGGGATCATAGGTATCGAAAAATCTATCAGATTAGAAACTTTTTTGCAAAAAAGGGAGCGGCCTGTTACAGTCATGATGCTAAATGAATCAAATCAGCCCGAATTGCAATTTTCGATAAAGACAAATAATAAACCCCTCGTTATAAATTCAAACTCACAGCCGATGTATTTTGGTTACGATGAAAATTTTACCAGCTTAGTATTAATGCGGAATCTATCGCCCTCTTCATTACGCATTATTTACTCATTGCCGCTAAAACATATTTACGATGAACTGAAAGACAGTGCAATTAATGGTATCATCCTGAATATTATTTCCGCAATTGCGATTATCTTTTTTATTTGGCTGTTTGAACGTAAAATGTTTTCTCCAGCTGAGGAAAATGCTATTCGCCTTGAAGAACATGAGCAGTTTAACCATAAAATTGTCGCCTCTGCCCCTGTGGGGATAAGTATTTTAAGGATCCGTGATGGCGTTAATATCTTGAGTAATGAGTTAGCTCATAATTACACTCGAATGTTGACGTATGAAGATCAAAAACGCATTGTTGATATCATTTGCGATAGAACCAGTAGCTATATTGATGTCGTCACCAGTAACAATAATCACTTGCAAATTAGTTTTGTACACTCACGTTATCGTAATGAAGAAGTCGCAATCTGTGTACTGATAGATGTCAGCACCCGTGTAAAAATGGAAAAATCTTTGCAGGAAATGGCCTCAGCAGCAGAACAAGCTAACCAGGCAAAATCGATGTTCCTTGCCACAGTCAGCCATGAATTAAGAACACCACTATATGGCATTATTGGTAACCTGGAGTTGATGCAATCTCATACATTACCACCAGAATCTACCCGATTACTGGCAACAATGAATAATTCATCATCATTATTGTTGAAAATCATCAGTGATATTCTCGACTTCTCGAAGATAGAATCCAAGCAATTGAAAATTGCCCCCAAGGATTTCAGTTGCAAAGAGATCCTGTCACATGTGATTTCAAACTACCTTCCCTTGGTTGTCAAAAAAGGCTTAGGCTTGTACTGCTATATTGAACCAGATATCCCTGATATCATCCATAATGACCCGGTAAGATTACAACAAATTATCTCCAATTTGCTGAACAATGCGATCAAATTCACGGCATCTGGCTACGTTGTTATTGAAATCAGCTCAAGGCATGGCTACCTATATATCAGCATTAAAGATACCGGGCTTGGGATCGAGGATAAATTACAATTCCAGTTATTTGAGCCATTCTTCCAAATCAGTGCCAATAAAGAAAGTTATTCACAAGGTACAGGATTGGGGCTGGCTATTTGCGAAAAACTCATTAATTTGATGGATGGGGATATTGAATTCGTCTCACAAAAATATGTTGGCAGTATCTTTTCTATCCGCCTCCCTTTATATGGTGTGAAATACCATGCCAAACAATTATCCAACCAGCGGACTCAAAAACGGATTTTGTTAAATATTCGCAATGATTTTCTAGAAAAATATTTGCAAAATTTTCTTACACAAAATCATTTCCAGGTTTCCCTCTATGACGAAAGCCAAGTAGATGGCACCGAAATACTAATTAGCGATCGAGCTAATAAACCAAAAATTTCTGTATGCTACTTTATAGAAATATCAGAGAAACATATTGGTTCGCCAGAACAAATTAGAGAAAATCATTGGTTATATAACACTTATGAACTGAATGAACTGCCTAATATGTTGGATAATCTCCTGGCAGACCAGGCTTTCTTGCCAGGTATTTCTGTATCAACAATCCCTGTTACAGATAAAACCGTCCAAACTGATATTTGTTTAAATACAGTTAAGGTATTGGTCGTTGATGACCATCCTATTAATCAGAACTTACTGGCCGACCAATTAAACTCAATAGGATTTAGTGCATCAATGGTTAACGATGGCATTGAAGCCATTGAATATCTTAAAAACAACTCACCAGATATTATTCTAACGGATGTTAACATGCCAAATATGGATGGATATGAACTTGCCCAATACTTAAGGGACAAAGGTTATACCAAACCCATTATCGGCATCACTGCCAATGCACTGGCAGAAGAAAAACAGCGTTGTGCTAATGTGGGCATGAATGACTGCCTGTCAAAACCTGTAACACTGGCTATATTAAAAGAAACATTAATTAACCCGAATTCTGGAT
>NZ_JBEBMB010000081.1:0-1012 GCF_040081915.1 Xenorhabdus sp. SGI240 | reverse complement strand
ACGCGATGCTCGACTTTAACATCCTATAACGTTGGCTTGTTGAAGCCAGTCGCGTTGACTTTTACCTTGTTTAAAATTGGCAAAAATACCCAATGTGTGAGAAAGCAGTTTTCTGGCAATTCGATTACTCAAATGCCACAAATCCCGTGCCCAGCACTTCTCGATAGCAAATTGCCCAGCAAGTTGACCAATGACGGTTTCAATTAAACGGCGTTTGGCGTTAATGACCCTTCTCGTTTTTCTGGGGATGGGATCATCCCTATTGGCACGCACTGGGGTAATCATTTCAATACCCTCTGCCTTCATTTCCTGTTTAAATTCAACGCCTAAATACCCTTTATCACCCAGCAAATAGCCTTTTATCGAGCCGATCACATCCCAGGCTGCTTCACGCTCACTGACATTGGCGGGCGTCAGCGTAAACCCGGTTACCACGCCGATTTCGTCTATCATGAGATGTCCTTTGAAGCCGTAGTAAGTTTCGTTTTTGGCGGCACAGTACCCATAATCGGCTTGTCCTTTGAAGTTGGCACTACCTTTTGCTCTTTTGAATCCACATACGGGCAGCGGAAATCCGTCGATAATATGTACCGGCCTGTCGGGCGCGCCCAATAACCTCGCCAGCTTTTCTTGCAGTAGTTGTTTAACAACCCAAAGATTCGAAATCTGTTTAGCGAAATTGGCGCGTGAACCCAGTCCCGGAAACCACTCGCGCCAGTGGTCACGAAAGTACGTCCAAATGCCTTTATCCGTTGAAAATTCTAAAAATTCGCCCACCACTTCCATCGTGATGGCTTCCGCATCGCTCAGCTTAGGTGGATATCCCCGGCTTCTGAACCGTGTGCCTTGCTGTAACGCCGTTAAGTTTTCATCTACCCAACAGAACACCCAAATGATAAAATCTTGCTGTGACATAGCCTTTTGTTCCTTTATTTCTTTCAGTCTGGTCACTTAAAGTTATAAAGGAGCGGCTATGTCATTTCAACTCTCCTCGAAAGTCGAGCATCGCGTT
>NZ_JBEBMB010000080.1:0-11888 GCF_040081915.1 Xenorhabdus sp. SGI240 | reverse complement strand
AAAGCGATAAGAAGACAAAAAAGATGTTCAGTTGATGAGGTGTTCACCGAGCACATCGAGTGTGTCAGGTTATGTTGATTCTGCTATATCGTCAATTCATTAGCGACGTTCAGGCGGATGTGCGCAAACAATTAACGATACCCAAAGGGCAGGGTGAAGGGCCAATGTCTCTGGCCGTCATTGCGGATGAGAATGAGTTTAAACTCCAGCAGGCTAAAAATGCCAAAGGCTTTGCTGAAATGGACGCGGTAAAACCGTTGTCAGCCGTCGTCGGGGATCTCTCGCAAAAATTCACCGAGTTAAGCAAAGAATTCCCGAACCTCACCACGGCGGCGGTCGGGGCCACCACGGCCATTGAGGCGATGACGGTCGCCGCCGTGGCCTTTGCGGGCCTGAAATTTATCACGGGCCGGAGTGGCATTCCCCCCGGCAGTACGGCGGCTTCAGGCGGCGGCTCTGGCGGCAGTGGCTCTGGTGGCCGGTTCGGGCGGGTGAGCCGCTGGCTGCGTACCTCGACCAGTGGCTTGACGGGCGGCCTGTCACGGCTGTTATCCACGCCAGCGGGTCGGGCTATTCCGGTGATTGGCACCGGGCTGGCGGCCTATCAGGGCACCCAGGATTTTCCCCTGATCCAGATCCAGGGCAAGGCGGAAAAACTGGCCGAAGTGCGCCAGCGTCTGGGGCGTGAGTTAACCGAATTCGAAACCGCCTACTATGGCACAGCCGGGGCAAAAGACGCCTGGCATGATATTAAGTCCCTGTTTAGTCCCAATGATGAACTGTCCATTAAAAAAGCCCCTGTCACTATACAGGATGCCGAAAAAGCGGGGATTGTGGCACCGGATACGAACCGGGTTCAAAAACTCCCGGCCAGTGCCAGTAAAACACAACCCCTGCCCCCGATCACGTTTACCTCTCAGTTACTACTGGATGGCCGAACGCTGGCTGAAATCACCAATGAGTATAATGCGGCTGAAGCGGGACGCGGCACCGGAGGGTTATATCCATGAGCTGGCGTGATGACCTGCAAGACGCGGCCTTCCGTGGGGTGAAATTTGATGTCCTCAATACCCAGGAAAGTGTTGCCCGTGATCATGAAGACCATGAATACCCCTTTATTGATGGGGCCACCGTGATGGATTTAGGCCGTAAAGCGCGGAATTTCCGGCTGTCTGCGTTCCTGTGGGGTGACCGTTATAAACGTCAGTTAGATGCCCTGATTAAGGCGCTGGACACACCCGGCGCGGGCGAACTGATCCACCCGATTTACGGCTCCATTCCCCGGGCACACTGTATTGAGTACCAAATCCAGCATGAAGCCGAGGGGCCGGATAGTTGCAATGTGGAACTGGTTTTTCTGGAATCCACAACCGGCACTCAGCTACACGGCTCGGCACACCCGGAACAATTGGGTGACCGCCTGTTTGACCATATCACCGGGCTGACTGAGCGTGCGTCAGATTTGTTTGATCAGGTCATGGCACCGGTGCATAACAACATGCGCTATCTCGCCAAAGGCAAGGCGGCCCTGTCCGGCATGTTAAACACTCTGACCCTCATGCGGGGTGAAGTGGCTGGCGTGATCAGTCAGGGCGTGGATTACCTCAACTACCCCCGCGCGTTTGTCCATGATTTGCAGTCCATTCTGGATGTCCGCACCGGGGGCATCGGGGATTTACTGGATCTCAAATTCCCCGGCGTGATCAATTTGGGGCGCAGTGGGCGTGCCTCGGGTAGCCGGGATTCATCGGGCGGCAGCGGTTCATCCGGCAGCCCGGCCTATTCTGCCCGTCAATCCGCCTCGCGCAGCCAAAATGAGGGCTATCTGCCGGGGACGGCAACCACGGCTGCTGTCCTCAGTCAGGGGGTCAGTGCGACTACGTTATTATCGGCCTGGGGGGACAGTATCGCGGTCGTACACCAGTTAACCGCATTGCCTGCGGCGCTGGTTCAGCGTGATATAACTGCCCCGGTTCCCATGCCGGTGGATGCCAGCCTGGAGGATGTCCACGATCTGAGCGTGCTCTGTCAGGTCATGGCAGCGGGTGAACTGGCGGGTCTGGCCACCGCGATTTTATCTGATGAGGTACAGCCTGACCAATTATCGCCGGATGATATCACCAACATCGTCAATACCGTCAGGAACTCCATTCTGACGGCGATTGCTGAGGTTCGGACACAATACCAGCCCAGCACCCAGCGTATCAGTGAAGACAGCGAGCCGGTGGGGTTGTTGTGGCGTGGCGTGGTGTCCCAGTTGAAGCACATTGCCCTGGAATTGCAGACCCTGGCGATCATCGTCATGAACCGCCGCCCGCCGTTAACCCGCCGCACGGTCACCACGTCAACCACCAATTTGCACTTGCTGGCACATGAATGGTATGGCGACTATCGCCGCGCCGCCGAACTGGCCCGCCTGAATCCGTGGTTACGTGACCCGAACGCGATTAAAACCGGAGATATCCTCAATGCCTATTAACTGCAACGTATTTGAGGTTAATGCGGCCAATAAAGCCGATTTTAACACCCCGATGGTGACGACCAGCGAGCAACTGACCGCGATGGCGCAAATCACCGGTAACGGTGGCATGGCGATCCGGGGTGGTCAAGGGGCCACGTTTGAGGGTAATATCAGCCAGACGTCTGGCAACTACCAAACCACTGACGACGTCCGGGCGGGTAATATTTCCCTGAAAGGCCACAAACACCCGAACGGCCATAACGGTGGCAATACCGGTTCATCTATTCCCTAATCCCTCTTCTGCTGAACCCCCTCAACTGCTGATATTTACCCATGCTGCCACACTGTGCAACATGGACAGATTATTAAATCCCCAAACGGGTGACTACACCGGCACCCGAACAAACAGCCTGGAAAATGCGGTTTACCTGCGGCTCATGACGCCACAGGGCAGTTACTGGGCTGACCCTGCGCTGGGTTCCCGTTTACACGAGCTGACCCGTGAAAAAGACGTGTCACGCATTTATGGGCTGGTGCGCCAGTATGCTGAACAGGCGTTACAGCCGATATTGGATGATGGCCGTGCCGCATCAATCAGCGTGACGGTACACCGTGACCAGCACAAGCGGGCGCTGCTCTGGATTGAGGTCACTGATGCCGCCGGGCAGACGCATATTTTCAAACACACCGTGAGAATCGCCTGATGTGGATCACCCCGGAATTTCAGCAAATCCGCGATGACCTGTTGCGGGACATCAAAAATCAACTGGCGGATGCCGATACCGGCGCTGACAGTGATTATTTTGCCCGCGCATCATCCGTGGCCAGCGTGGCCGAGGGGATTTATCAGCATCAAGGCTGGATTGTCCGCCAGATATTCCCGGACACCGCCGACAGCGACTATCTGGAACTGCATGCCCGTACCCGTAATCTGACACGTAAACCCGCCACCACCGCCACAGGCATCGCCAGCCTGACGGGTTCCCCCGGCGCTACTTTGCCCGCCGGGGCTGAAATGCGCGGTGAAACCGTATCCGTGAAAACCACCGCCGCCGTGACGATGGATCAGCACGGACAGGCGACGGTGACAATCGTGGCTAACCAATCTGGCACAGCAGGTAATCTGTCATCACCTGCGGATACTGAACTGGTCAGCGCCCCGATGGGCATTAACAGCCGTGCCATTGTCCAGACACTGACCGGCGGTACGGATGCCGAAACTGACGCCAGCCTGCTGGCGAGACTGCTCGACATCATTCGCCGACCGCCCGCAGGTGGCAATAAATACGACTATCGCCGGTGGGCGCTGGAAGTCCCCGGTGTCACCAACGCCTTTGTTTACCCGTTACGCCGTGGCCTCGGCACCGTCGATATTGCGATCACCTCCGCCGATGGCTTGCCGTCAGCGGACATTATTAAAGCGGTGCAAGACCACATTGACGATGTTCGTCCCGTTACGGCCAAAAGCTCATTGGTATTGGCACCCGCATTGCGCCCGGTGAATTTTGTTATTGAGGTGGTTTTGGATGGCATCACATTGGAAGCGGCCAGTCAGGAAATCCAGGCCGTGATTACCGATGCGGTAGGACGGCTGGCGCCGGGTGAGCCGTTGATCCGCAGTCAGATTGAGATGCGCATTTCCCTCATCCCCGGTATTCGTGACCGTCGTATCATCGAACCTGCTGATAATATCATTGCGCAGGTTGACAAGAACCATCTCGAATGGTTGCGAGTCGGTGGCACCACGATAAGGCGTTTCTCATGAAAGCCTTGCTGAAACAGCTCCTACCCCCGGTCAGTTATGCCACTGATGCATCTCGACTGGATGCGGAACTGGAAGCCGAAGCCCACCAGTTAACCCTGACCAGGCAAAGTGCTGAGCGAGTCAGTGGTGCCGTGACACCTTTCTTTGCACAGGCACTATTGCCGGACTGGGAGCGCGTGCTCGGCATCACCCCAAACGCTAAACACAATTACCAGCAGCGGCTGGAAATGGTCTTGCTGAAATTGGCTGAAACAGGCGGGCTGTCAGTACCGTACTTCACGTCACTGGCGTCGCGCCTGGGTTATCACATCACCATTGAAGAACCCTTACCCTTTCGGACAGGAGTTAACCGTGCCGGTGAGAGGTTGATGCACCCTGATTCATTATGGGTCTGGGTGGTGAATATTCACGGCAACCGCGTGCAGAACTATCGGTTCCGTGCAGGCAATTCCTTAACAGGCGAACGTTTATCTGCCTTTGCTGACACCGTGATTGAATCTATCTTTGACGACCTGAAACCTGCTCACACCTATTGTTACTTTACCTATCAGGAGTAAGATCCTATGCAAGATTTAATGCCGCCCGTTAACACGCCGGACAACGCCTTCCATGACGGCGATCCCACCACTGGCGAACTGGGCACTATCGTCTCAGCGCAGTGGCTGAACAACAATCAGGCCGCTATCCGGGATATCCAGCAGGAATGCAAAAACATTCTGGCGAAAGCCGGGATTACCCCAGACCCCAGAAAACAGAGCCAACTCGCTGACGCGATAACAGCAATTGTTGCCAAAGGCTGGCTGGAAAAAGCCAAGAACGGCGCGGACATTCTTGATAAACCGGAGTTTGTGAAAAACCTCTGTATATGAAAAAATTATTCTTCTGGTTGGTCATTCCTTGTCAGTTTTGGCATCCATTCGATAGCCGTGTCGAGGTGTTTTCCCTCAGGAAGGCAATCGTAAACAGCATAATTATCCGTACAGTAGAACTGGATATTGAAAGGGGGACAGAAGTACCCGCATGACTGTCAGTAACTGCTCATTCAGGATGAGACTGTCACCCCATGTCATTTTGTCGGGGATGATGGGAGGCAAACAGTCAACGAGCAGATGCGCCGGGATCGGTATCGGGGGCACCGGAACGTATTCGGTTCGCATGTTGCTGCAACCGGATAACAGCCCCGTCTGGCACAGTGCGATGGGCGCAATCATTATTGACAACAACCGTTTTGATAGCGGCCTGCGTTTTCTCAGGATCCACAGTTGACCGCTGCCGGTTTTCGCTATTAATTCATGAGATGTCATTGAATAACCTGATGGTGTAAAATGCATTACCCATGATGGATAGCAAAAGCCCCGCACGATGGCGAGGCCTGGATTCAGTGTGTCGGTTTGAGGGTTTATTTCATCAGGTTTTGAATTAAGATTGGTTTAATACCACTTTTTCGTCTTGTTCAAATACCTCTTTATTTGTTTTTCTCATCAATTGACTGGTGATTGTACCTGCTGTCATAGCGCCATTAACATTTAATGCTGTACGTCCCATATCGATCAGAGGTTCAACAGAAATAAGCAGCGCCGCTAAGGTGACAGGCAGGCCCATAGCTGGTAAAACAATCAGTGCGGCAAATGTTGCGCCACCACCAACACCAGCAACCCCCGCAGAACTGATAGTCACAACTCCCACAAGCGTTGCAATCCATACCGGGTCAAAGGGATCAATACCTACGGTTGGAGCCACCATCACTGCCAACATAGCTGGATAAATGCCGGCACAGCCATTTTGGCCAATAGTCGCGCCAAAAGAAGCGGAGAAACTGGCAATAGACTCAGGCACACCGAGGCGGCGAGTTTGTGTTTCGATATTCAAGGGGATACTTGCAGCGCTTGAACGGCTGGTAAATGCAAATGTCAGTACCGGGCCTGCTTTTTTAAAGAATTTCAGGGGATTGATCCCCGTGAATGCCAAAAGCCCGCCATGTACTACAAACATCAGGCCAAGGGCGATGTAAGAAGCAACAACAAAACTACCTAGTTGAGTAATGTCATGGATATTGGAGCTAGCAACAACTTTGGTCATCAAAGCCATTACGCCGTATGGGGTGAGACGCATCACTAATCTAACCAGCTTCATTGCCCATGCTTGCATAGTATCAATGGCAACAAGAGCCAGTTTACCGTGTTCATGATCATCTTTAAGCATTTGTAGCGCAGCGATGCCCAAAAATGTTGCAAAAATTACCACACTAATAATGGAAGTAGGGTGTGCTCCCGTCAAATCAGCAAAGGGATTTTTAGGGATAAAGGAGAGAATGATCTGAGGCACACTCATATCTGCAACTTTGCCAATAAAATTGCTTTCAATTGCTAATAAACGAGCAGTTTCTTGTGTGCCTTGAATAAGTCCTGCTGCACTTAGCCCAAACAAATTGGCAATGACAATGCCAATTAAAGCGGAAATTGCTGTAGTAAACAGTAACGTACCAATGGTAAAAAAACTGATCTTTCCTAGGGAAGATGCTTTATGTAAGCGAGTAACGGCGCTTAGGATAGAAGCAAAAACCAACGGCATGATAACCATTTGTAGTAATTGTACATAACCATTACCAATAATATTGAACCATTTAATTGATTCTTTTACGGTAAGATTATCTGTTCCATAAATGATGTTTAATGCCAGCCCAAAAACAACACCTACGACTAGAGCCACAAGAACTTTTTTGGACAAACTCCATTTATTTGAACCCGTTTTTGCTAATAGAATAAGCAGTGCTACAAAAACGAGCACGTTGATGATGAGTGGTAAATTCATCTCTAGTCTCCAAAACTTATATACCCTTATATTTGAGTTGCTGTATGTAGCTTGGATATAGATTTGTCAGTTGTATTTCAATTTGCAATCTATCGTCTACATACCATGAAATGCTTAAGATAGGATATTATCAGTATAATAAGTCTCTTTCTTATAATTAAATGGAATTTAATATAATTATTTTCACTAATTAGTTTGATTGGTTATATATCCTAATCTATTTCTGTTTTTTTGTTCAATTATAACTGTTAACTTTTTATCTTATTGATTTAATAGTCTTTTTGCAGGCGACAGGAAGTGAATAAAAAATGGTTTATATTTTGCGGATAACCCCATTTTTAAAATGGGGCTACGATATTTGCTGTATGTGAATATTGAGCTGTTACTTGTAGAGATTCTGTAGCTTATCGATAGGTAATTTATCAAACTGTATTTTGTTAAATTGTAAGCTGTCGAAATAGCGAGCGAATGAGAAATTGATGTGTTGTGGAAGGATAATAGCGATCACTACTACCAGTACGGCAATAAAACGTTCGGCTTTTTTACGTTCCTTACCTCTAAGAATAGGTAAGCAAAAACGTATTCTTAGCGGCCATAACAGTGGAATACCTGCGGGAGTAAGCATATCAGCAATAAGATGGCTGATATAACCGATAACCATTGCATGGACAAAGTCAGTCGGAATGGGCCAATTAGACGGTATTTCAGTCTGGAATAGAGTAACCCCCACGAGCAGCGCTAATAAACTATGTGTAAATCCACGATGTCCGCATAATCGCGCGATTGGAATGGATATAAAGCGGAACAATCTGCCTAAGGTTGAGCTTGGATGGTCGATATCTGGCAACAATGAAGCCAGAAGTACGCCGGGAAGCATGTGTAACCAGTCTCCCTGTGCTATTTCTGGTGTGATTTCTAGCTGGTGAGCCAATACAAGGCTGGCAACGGAAAAAAGAAGATGTCCTTCTGCTGTCATAACGATTTATACTAATTATTTATGCTGATTGCTGTTTATACATACAGTGGGGGAGTATAGAGGGTTTTGCCTGAGGAAGATAGAGGGTAACCAGGAAAATTTTTACATTATGGCTGTGTAGGTTGAGGGGGCGGTTGATATTTGCGCTGCCATATACAAAAAATAGGGCAGCGCGGTGGCTATTAAGTCATATGTTCTATTGTTAATTTTTCCAGAGAATTCAGTTTAATGTCAGCTAATGACCAGCGGGGATCATCAAAATGGTGAGAGGCTGGGACGATAATTGAGCGCATTCTTGCTGCTTTGGTTGCTATCATACCGTTAAATGAGTCTTCTAATGTAAGACAGTTAGTTGGGTTGACGCCAAGTTGACTGGCTGCCAGTAAATAAACTTCGGGGTGTGGTTTGCTGTAAGGTAAGTGTGCGGCAGAAACGACAACATCAAAGTAATGTTGTAGGTTAAACAATTCGAGCACTTTTTTGATCATTTCATAGGGTGAGGCGGAGGCCAGGCCAATTTTCAACCCACGTTCACGACAGAGATTTAAAGCATGTTCTACTCCAGGCAGTAAGGGACGGTTTTTTTCAACTGATTGAACTACGTAATCAATGATGCGTTGTCCAACTTCACTTTTAGAGGTGCCTTGCCAGGGGGATGCTTGATACCATAGTTCAACAACGTGATCGATTCGTAACCCCAATGTATCAGGTAGGTTTTTTGCTAAATTTAAATCTAGCCCTAATTCACTGAATACGCTTTTTTCTCCTTGTTTCCAATAAGGTTCAGAATCAATCAGCAAACCATCCATATCAAAAATAGCCGCTTCCATAGATAAACAAAATGACATCTCAAATCTCTCCGCGATGATAACAGTGATTAAAGAGGTTTGATTGTAACAATTTCAATAAATTAAATCTTGTTATGGGTGATGGCAAACAACAGAGATAGTTTCATCGGTAAAGTAAGATAATGACTCCGTAAATAGGATTAAAGTTGGTTCGTTATGAGCTATTATTGAGTAAAAATAAAATTATTTAGGCCAATGGAGAATGTCATGACGTATTTAGAAGCCAAATGCATTTGTTTAGTCATTGCTAATCATTAATAATCACGCACAGTCAAGAATATAAGATTAACTTTATGTAATTTAAGTTATTTTTTTATTTTCTTTGTCTCTAGTTGTCAATGGTAGTCACGGATACTCACCCAGTATCATGAGAAATATGTACATTTTGGTGTACATAAATTACATTAAAAGCTGTATTATTTTTTGAGGAAAGTGATATGGCAATTACTGATTCATGGCTGCGATCTATTAATGGCAAACCCCAAGAAAAAATCATCACTAAATCAGACAGGGATGGCCTGTCTGTTCGTGTCACCCCTAAAGGGAAAATCATATTCCAGTTTAGATATCGCTGGAACGGTAAAGGAGATCGGATTGACATAGGAACCTATCCGGCGACTGGTTTAAAAGATGCTCGTGACTCGGTGATTTTTTATCGTGGGGAACTGGAGCAACACCGCAACCCTAAAATAGTTAAGCGCGTTCGCAAAGAATCTGTATTAAGTGCGGTGACTGTAGAGGGGCTTATACGGGATTGGTGGAAAATAACAATGCAAGGTTCAAAGGTTAATGCCGATCAGGTATTACGCTCCTTCGAAATTTATGTTTTCCCCAAAATAGGGAAATTACCTCATGATGAGGTAACGCTTCATATTTGGCTTTCTTTAATTGAAGATATTTTTAAACAGGTGCCATCAATCTGTGAGCGCATACTGACACACACCAAGAAGGCGCACAAGTGGGCTGTTCGGCGAGGAATAACCAATTTCATACCGCTATCCGATGTAGGAATAAGTGATTTAGGTAGAAAAGATACATATGACGATACCGAACTCGATTCTGAAATTGGCGAAAGAACATTAAGCGAAGAGGAGTTGGTGGTGCTTTTTCAGCTTATTAATGCCTCTGAATATAATCCACGTAATGCACTAATAATAAAGTTAAGTTTATTGTTTGGTGGGCGTATTAGTGAATTATTAAAAGCTAAGGTTAATGACTTTGACTATGAAAAAAATATTTGGATTGTCCCGCCCGCTAACCATAAAACAGGAAGGAGAACCAAGAAGCCTATCCTTAGACCGATTATTCCAGCAGCTAAAGAATTAATTGAACAGGCGAAAAAATTAAACTTAGGAAGTTCATATTTGTTTGTTGTGAGTAATGGAGAGCCATTTTCACGAGGAAGTTACACTAACATAGTCTTGACTCTCAACAAAAAAATGTCCAAATATTTTGGCGAATTTCATGTCTCTTGGTCAATCCACGACTTACGCCGTACCATGCGCACCGGAGTATCTGAATTAACACCGCCTCATGTGGCCGAAATCATGATAGGACACAAATTGCCGGGTATATGGCAGGTGTACGATAAGCACACCTACCTAAACGAGCAAAGAGAGGCATACGAGCGCTGGTGGGATAAACTGACTAAAATTGTTTCCCGTCCTCCCAGTCAAAAATATCCTGCCGTAGAAAGTTAAGTTGGTCAGATTTAAACTTGGGCTTTGGGAAGCCTTCTCGCTTTTGCTTCCCATTGCCGCACCATAACCTTATCGTGTGTGGTTTTACGCCATATCGAGCTGCCAGTTCCTTTGTCTTGAAATAGGGGAATTCTGCCATCATTTTTTTCCTTTCCGATATCCGCCCATCAAAATCAGCTCAGCGATTTCCTTTTCTCCCCGTTCTGGCTTGCGATATCCTGCCTGCCAGATTGCATCGGTGATATCAGCCGGATCGCCCCATACTGAGGCGATGATTTGTGTGAGGTGGAATGCGTTATTGGTCATGATTGGCTCTTCTCCACCAATTCATCTGGTATTTCAACCTCGTCGCCCAATTTCGCGGCGACTACGGCACGGCAAATGGCGATTTGTGGTGTGTCGCCTGTTTGCGTTTTAAAAATCGAAAAATCACCAACTCGCACGGCTCTACAATTTGCCACCCAATGATCACCTCTAAATGCCATATGGGTTAAATCATCAATGTACCTCTCAATTAACTGCCCACACTGTTCCCAATTGGTCGATGGAGAATACGGCTTTGATTTACCCGCAAATTCAATATGTATGTCATTACACAATCCAATCGTGATAACCGGCTGCTCGCATGACTTTTTCCATACGCTATAATTGCCAATCCATCCATATTCATCATCGCTAGATCGGCCGCATATATAAATATCCATACCAATCGCCCTAGCCACAGCCCAGTCCAACGCCCGTCCAGTTAGTGCATTTGTTTTGATTTTCATTCTGCCTCCGGTAGTTCATCCCATACTGCATAGGCAACTGGTTCACATGGTAAAATTTCAACATGACCAGTATGTCCGCAGCAACATGTCACTTTATCGCCTTCGTACAGCCAGTCTTCCTTCCCGTTCTCAGTTTCGACTAATGCGCTTTCCACACCACATTTTTCACAATCACCTAGCCAATCAACTTTTACTGTTTTCATTTCAAAAGTTCCTCTGTTACTGGAGCAGGAACGTCATCCATGTAGCACCAGTGTGTGACTTCATCGCATTCGTGTTCTAACCATTGCTGTGTGTCGGTGTCCCAGTAGTCGTAACCTGCACGGGAAATAGAACCAAAAGAAACATAAACCAGACACAGGCGAAGCCATGCACCATCATTCTCTGGCATTCTTTCTTGAACACTGACCCAAGGGATTACTGGCGGATTATTATTTGCATCCGCCTTCTTCAACAACCAGTCTGCCCATTCGCGCCCGTCGTCGATGTGGAATGTGGCCTTAACAAGTACATCGTCAATGTCTGCCCTCTGGCGATGCTTATCTGTCACGGTCAGC
>NZ_JBEBMB010000008.1:0-37457 GCF_040081915.1 Xenorhabdus sp. SGI240 | reverse complement strand
ACTTCTGAATCGCATACCTTGTTGTAAATGCGTTAAATTGTCATCTACACAACAAAACACCCAAATGATAAAATCTTGCTGTGACATAGCCTTTGTTCCTTTATTTCTCTCAGTTTGGCGACTTAAAGTTATAAAGGAGCGGCTATGTCATTTCAACTCACCACGAAAGTCGAGCATCGCGTTAAATAACTAAAAACTGTTCTTAATAATAGATATCAATTGGCCTGTAATTTATAAAAAAAACCCTTTCCAATAATGGAAAGGGTCTGTAATTTTTTAATGAAAGACTAAAACTATTTACGCTTTTTTAATTATCACCCATCAGGATGGATTCAAGCGCAATCTCGATCATGTCATTAAATGTATTTTGGCGCTCTTCAGCCGTGGTTTGCTCACCAGTACGGATATGGTCAGACACAGTACAAATCGCTAGCGCTTTTGCGCCAAATTCAGCAGCGACACCGTAGATCCCCGCCGCTTCCATTTCAACACCCAGAATGCCGTATTTTTCCATTACGTCGAACATTTGAGGATCTGGCGTATAAAACAGATCGGCAGAGAAGATATTACCGACACGCACGTTGACATCCTTTGCCTTTGCCGCATCAACTGCATGACGAACCAGATCAAAGTCAGCAATAGCAGCGAAGTCGTGATCTTTAAAACGCAGGCGGTTTACTTTGGAATCGGTACATGCCCCCATGCCAATCACTACATCACGGATTTTAACGTCTTTGCTAACCGCACCGCAGGAACCGATACGGATGATTTTTTTAACACCAAATTCAGTGATCAGCTCTTTGGCATAGATAGAACAGGATGGGATACCCATTCCATGCCCCATAACAGAAATGCGGCGGCCTTTGTAAGTACCAGTGAAACCCAGCATACCGCGAACATTGTTAACCTGACGAGCATCTTCCAGAAAAGTTTCCGCAATGTATTTTGCACGCAGTGGGTCACCAGGCATCAAAACAACATCAGCAAAATCGCCCATCTCAGCATTAATATGTGGGGTGGCCATAAATTTATTTCCTTGTTTTTATTACGTATCAAAATAGATGAAAATGGGGAGATCCAGAGATCTCCGTCCAAAATTAAAACATCGCTTTACCATAATCCATGGGGGTCAGATCGAAGTATTTTGCGACTGTCTGCCCCATGTCGGCGAACGTTTCACGATGGCCTAATGAACCTGGTTTGACTTGAGGTCCGTAAACCAAAACCGGAACATGTTCACGGGTGTGATCTGTTCCTGCCCAAGTCGGGTCACAACCATGGTCAGCCGTCAGGATCAGAATGTCATTTTCTTTAACCAATTTCAGCATTTCTGGTAAACGACGGTCAAACAATTCCAGGGCTGCCGCGTAACCGGCGACATCACGGCGGTGACCGTAGGAAGAATCAAAATCAACAAAGTTGGTAAATACGATGGTGTTATCGCCCGCCTGCTCCATTTCAATCAGCGAAGCATCAAACAGGGCATCAATGCCTGTCGCCTTGACCTTTTTAGTGATCCCGACATTCGCGTAAATATCTGCAATTTTGCCAATGGAAACCACTTCACCTTGCTTTTCATCCAGTAGTTTTTTCAGGACAGTGGGGGCGGGCGGCTCAACGGCCAAGTCATGGCGGTTGCCGGTACGCTGGAAATTCCCGGCTTTATCACCCACAAATGGACGGGCAATCACGCGGCCAATGTTATAGTCACCAATATTCAACTCTTCACGCGCGATTTCACACAGCTCATACAGACGATCCAGACCAAATGTCTCTTCATGGCAAGCAATCTGGAAAACAGAATCCGCAGAGGTATAGAAAATCGGTTGACCGGTTTTCATATGCTCTTCGCCTAATTTGTCCAGAATAACCGTACCGGAAGAGTGACAGTTCCCCAGATAACCCGGCAGATCCGCGCGTTCGACCAGTTTATCCAGCAATGCCTGTGGGAAGCTGTTTTCTTCGTCACGGAAATACCCCCAGTCAAACAGAACCGGAACGCCTGCAATTTCCCAGTGTCCTGACGGCGTGTCTTTACCAGAAGAAAGCTCACTCGCGTAACCATAAGCGCCAATAATTTCGGCCTCTTTATCCAGGCCAATCGGGAACGTTCCGCAAGACTCTTCTGCTGCCTTGCCCAATCCCAGACGACTCAGGTTTGGCAAATGTAGTGGTCCCTTACGGCCAATATCAGCCTCACCACGGGCACAGTGTTCTGCTATATGACCCAAAGTGTTAGATCCCTTATCACCGAACTTTTCAGCATCAGCAGTTGCACCGATACCAAAGGAATCCAATACCATGATGAATGTACGTTTCATAATTTTCTCCTGCGTCAATTCACGCTATCAATGCGGAAACTGCCAGCTATTAAAATCAATTTCAATGCTTGTATGATTTATCCACGGATATAACGATAAACCATCGGTGTGGTGGCTTGTGTCCCGCTTTCCTTAAAAACTGTTTCCTTATCCTTCAAAACAAGCGCCTTACGTACTGCTTCTGCGGCGTCATGCCAGGTATGCTCACTATTGGCATGAATCATTGCCAAGGGAGTATCCGCATTCACGTTTGTGCCTAGCGCAACGATATCACTTAGCCCCACACTGTAATTAATGGGATCTGTCGCTTTACGACGTCCTCCGCCCAATGCAACCACTGACATTCCTAAGACACGGGTATCCATTTCTGCAACAATGCAATTTTTTCCCGCTAACATCTGTTCAGCTAACACCTCGCCAGCCAATACTGGCTTGACAAATTCCGCAGTCGGGAGGTAGCGGGAGTAATTTTCAACAAAATCAGTCGGCCCTTTCTGCGCTGCCACCATGCGACCAAATGTTTCCGCCGCCCTGCCACTGTCCAGTGCAGCTTGTAATTTATGGTATGCATCGTCACGATCAATAGCCAAATTACCTGACACCAGCATTTCAGCAGATAATGCCATGGTAACGTCAAACAACCGAGGGTTACGGTATTCCCCGGTCAGGAATTGGACAGCTTCACGCACTTCCAACGCATTACCCGCGCTGGATGCCAAAACTTGATTCATATCCGTCAAGAGTGCCGTAGTCTTACATCCCGCCCCATTGGCGACTTCAACGATAGCTTCGGCCAGCCGTTCCGATTGTTCGTAGGTCGGCATAAATGCCCCAGAACCCACTTTCACATCCATGACTAAAGCATCCAGCCCTTCGGCTAATTTCTTACCCAAGATAGAGGCGGTAATCAAAGGGATAGAATCAACGGTCGCCGTAATATCACGCGTCGCATAAAAGCGTTTATCCGCCGGTGCCAGCGAATTTGTCTGTCCGATAATGGCAATACCGACATTGCGAATAATCTCGCGGAAACGGTACTCATCAGGGAAAATATCAAAACCGGGAATGGATTCTAATTTATCCAGCGTTCCTCCGGTATGCCCCAAGCCACGTCCCGATATCATCGGTACATATCCCCCGCAAGCCGCTACCATTGGACCCAGCATCAGGGAAGTGACATCGCCCACACCGCCCGTCGAGTGTTTATCGACAATCGGGCCGGGTAAATTCAATGTCTTCCAGTCTAAAACCGTACCAGAATCACGCACCGCTAAAGTCAGTGCGACACGTTCTTCCATCGTCATGTCATGGAAATAGATAGTCATTGCCAGTGCAGCAATCTGCCCTTCGGAAACCGTATTATCACGGACACCGTTAATAAAGAAGCGGATCTCTTCTTCATTCAGTGGATGACCATCACGTTTTTTGCGGATAATTTCCTGTGCCAGAAACAAAGCTACCTCCCAATCATTATCACCTGAAAAGAATGGCAGTTATGCACACTATCTTAGCGTGTGTGCAGTGAGTGATTATTGATCTCAATAACCCCTACTTTGCTTTTGACTCTGGTGTCCAAGCGTTGTCAACAAACTGCCCAACAAACTGGACGCCCCAAAACGGAAATGACGGGAATCGACCCATTGATTTCCCATAATACGTTCTGCCAACGCCAAATATTGTGCCGCTTCTTCGCTGGTACGCACACCGCCCGCCGGTTTAAAACCAACGCGATCACCTACGCGCATATCACGGATCACACTCAGCATAATTTCGGCACTTTCCAGCGTCGCATTAACGGGAACCTTACCCGTTGAAGTTTTGATGAAATCCGCTCCCGCCTTAATGGAAATTTCAGATGCCTTGCGAATCAAAGCCGCTTCTTTTAATTCCCCCGTTTCAATGATGACTTTTAGCCAGACGCCGGATTCAGTACAGGCCGCTTTACAGGCTGTTACCAAATCAAAACCAATCTGCTCATTACCGGCCATCAGTGCACGATAAGGAAAAACAACATCCACTTCATCAGCACCATAAGCTATGGCAGCACGCGTTTCAGCCAGTGCAATATCAATATCATCATTGCCATGTGGGAAATTAGTCACCGTGGCAATGCGGATATCAGGGGTTCCCTGTTCGCGTAATACTTTACGCGCCACGGGAATAAAACGTGGATAGATGCAGATAGCTGCCGTCTTTCCGGCAGGGCTGTTTGCCTGACGACAAAGTGCGGCCACTTTCTCCTCTGTATCATCATCATTAAGTGTAGTTAAATCCATCAAACTCAGCGCCAGTTGAGCGGCGGCAGTTAAATCGGTCATAAAACTCTCCAACGGTATGATTATCGTCACTGAATCAGACAACAGACTTAAAACAAATACAGGTGAGAAATCTCACCTGCATTCAATTTGATATATACCAATCCAACTTCAAGATGCGTGTTATATTTCCCTGCTGCGCGAGGAAATATAAGGCCTCGCGTCGTCTTGCGGATTGCTACTTGAAGTTTATCGAGTATAGACTTCCTGTGTCTTACAACGAAAAGAAGAATCCGGCAATGGTTGCACTCATCAAGTTAGAAAGTGAACCCGCCAAGACGGCTTTCAAACCGAAACGGGCAATATCACCGCGACGGTTTGGGGCCATACCACCTAAGCCGCCCAGAAGGATCGCAACAGAAGACAGGTTGGCGAAACCACACAGCGCAAAAGAGATAATGGCTTTAGTATGGCCAGAAAGTACTTGCAGCCCCGCAGCCTGGACAGCATCATCGGCTTGCAGGTATTCACTAAAGTTCATGAATGCCACGAATTCGTTAACAACTAATTTCTGCCCGATGAAAGAACCCGCAATTGTTGCCTCATTCCACGGAATACCGATCAGGTAGGCAATGGGTGCAAAAACCCAACCCAAAACCAATTCCATCGATAATTGAGGATAATCAAACCAGCCGCCGATACCGCCTAAGATACCGTTCAGCAAAGCAATCAATGCGGTGAATGCCAACAGCATGGCACCAACATTCAGGGCTAACTGCATACCAGATGCTGCACCCGATGCCGCAGCATCAATAATATTCGCAGGACGATCTTCCGCTGCAACCAACGACATCGCATCAGCCATATCGTGCGTTTTTTCTGTTTCCGGCACCAGCAATTTTGCAAACAGTAAACCACCTGGCGCAGCCATAAATGAAGCCGCAATCAGGTATTCCAATGGAACACCCATAGATGCATAGCCCGCCAATACAGAGCCGGCAACAGAAGCCAGGCCACCACACATCACAGCAAACAACTCAGACTGGGTCATGGTCGAAATGTACGGACGGACAACCAAAGGCGCTTCGGTTTGACCTACGAAAATATTCGCCGTTGCAGACAAAGATTCAGTCCGTGAGGTTCCCAATATTTTCTGCAATCCACCACCCAATATTTTGATGACGAACTGCATAATGCCCATGTAATACAACACCGCAATGAGTGATGAGAAGAAAACAATCACTGGCAGGACACGCAGGGCAAAGACAAAACCGCCGCCGCCGAATAATTCAAACATTTTGTCGGACACCAGACCGCCAAAAATAAAATCTGTTCCTTTTTGTCCGTATCCAATTACATTGGATACGCCTTTTGACATTCCCCCCAGAATGTCTTTGCCGGCGGGTACATAAAGTACAAATGCCCCAATGGCAACCTGCATCAGAAAGGCGCCCAAGACGGTGCGGATTTTAATGGCTCGATAATTACTGGAGAAGAGTACTGCGATAAAAACCAGCACTGCCATCCCGATCAGGCTCATAAGGAGTTGCATTGGAAGGATCCCTGTTCACTGAATAAATAATAAGAAAATATGTCAGTTATCCTATAAATTCCTACTGACATTGTGTGTGAGCCGATTATACCTAGGACTAAAAAGGAACAAGCAACTAACATCACAAATTAATACCGTAAAAAGTAATATAAAAATACAAAATGAGACATATATCACATAAAACCACCTAATTCCGGTGGGGTTAGATGATTTAATGGAGAAAAAGGTAAAAGGCAGGATAAATAGGCAAAGAATATAAGTTAAACATTATTAATATGTTATAAGTCAACTCAATGCAAATAGGATAGTGCTATTTTGGTAAAGCTGATTGGCAATTTCATCTGACGGCTCCCGACGCAATTCACACAATACAGAAAAAACCTGTGCAACCCTTTCTGGTCGGTTTGGCTGCCCCTGAAACCCCGATAACGGCATATCAGGCGCATCCGTTTCCAACACCAAAGATGACAAAGGCAATTGTGAAATAGTGTTCCGGGTCTTTTGCGCTCTATCGTAGGTAATTGTTCCCCCGACACCAATGTAAAACCCCAGACGAATAAAGGCCTGGGCTTGAGATAAACTCCCCGCAAAACCATGAATAACCCCTGTTCGCGGTAATTTGTGCTTCCTCAAGATTGCTGCCAATTGGTCATGGCTTTTTCTGGAATGGAGTATCACCGGCAGATCGTATTGTTTCGCTAATTTTAGCTGTACTTCTAACATGCTTTTCTGCTTTTCAAACTGCGGATCCGGCATATAAAGGTCAAGACCGATTTCACCTACCGCTACGCATTTGGCCTCTTTTTCCTGTAGTTTTTGCGCCAACTCATCCAAATGAACCGCTTGGTGTTCAGCAATATAGAGTGGATGTAAACCAAATGCGGCATAAATCGGAGAATAAGCCTCAGCCAGCGCAGAAACTCTCTGAAAGTTTGTTTGACTTATTGTAGGAACGATAATTTTTTCCACGCCCATTTGTCTGGCTTGTTGCAGGCTCGCTATTTCATCACCAGCAAAAGGAGGGAAATCAAAATGGCAATGTGTATCAATAAGCATCTAGTCCAACTTATCCATCATGAGAGTTCCTACCGTTTGCACATGCTCCACCATCCCAGACGCCGGGGATTCCACTGACGGGCAATGATTGCCCCCGTTCAGGAAATGGTTTCGCCGAAAACAGTTGTGATCAGAACTTAATCCTGTACGGCATACCCCATAACTTTTACGTTCTATATGCCCAAATTTGCCTTCAACAAAAGTATGTCCAATCGTTGCCAGAAAATATCGTCCGCAACGCCGCCCCAAATGATAATCCTGATTTAACGCACTGAGCCGACTGCCTAGAGCCATTGTTGCCAAGGGTGCTGGTGGATAAATTTCGAAGATTTGCACATTATCCGGTGGATTTTCGATAAATTTCTGGGTTCGACGGTAACTTTGTGCATGGAGGTTGAGCATCTTGACCATTTTTTGCAAACTACTCACTTCTAACCAACGCTCCATACGTTTGAACCACTGAGGCGTATAGTAAAGCTGTGAAGGCACTGTGCGAATCACTACAATAGTATCCGCTCCTCGGCGATAAGCCTCCTGCACTGGGATCGCATCACAAATCCCCCCATCTTGGTAAACCACATCATCAAGCGTAACGCCGTTACGATAAAATCCCGGAATGGCGCTGGAGGCCTTGACAATATCCATCCAATTTTTGTCATCTGGATGCAGGTAACTCGGCTCAAAATTATCCGAGCGGCAAGCACACATGTAAAATTCACGTCCAACATCAAACTGACGCATTGCGACAGGAATATTCAACGGCAACTGCTCAGATATGGTATCAATATACCAATCTAAATCGATCAAATGCCCACCGCGCACAAAGCGTAATGGATTAAAAAAAGCGGGGTTAGTTGTATAACGGTTGATTATCTTGCGTGCATACCCCCTCTGACCACAAATATAGGCAGAAAGGTTTTGCGCTCCCGCCGATGTCCCAAGGAACAGTTCAAACGGATTAAAACCAAGACGGAGAAATTCATCCAAGACACCGGCGGTAAAGATACCTCGCTGACCACCCCCTTCACAAACGAGAGCAATTTTCCCGGGTTTAATCTGGGACTGATAAGCTAAAGGCTCGATATTACCTAATGTTATTGAAATATGTTTCCCCACTCTTCTCTCCCTCTGAAATCCGCCGAATACCTATCAGTATATCGTTGCTCAAACAACTTGCTTGTAACATTTTTATAAAAAGTGAAGAAATAAAACACCAATAGTTAAATTGATATGAGAATAGCCAGTGACCAGAATGCCGCCAGCGAATGAATAATCTCGTCACTTAACAAGATATTATTTGAGGAAAAAAAGCAGAAAGAGTGGCTATTATCAGCCACTCTATTCTCAATGTCTGTTATTTTTTTCAGATTAAGATTATTTTTTAATCTCTATCGTGCTTTTTACTGATTTGACACCTTTTATTCCATGAACAATCTTAACTATCTTCGCCGCTTGATGTTTGTTTTTGACAAAACCGGAAAGATGGACAACGCCTTTTTCCGTTTTCACCGAAATGTCATGACTATTTATCCCTTTATGTTCCAGCAATTTTTCCTTCACTTTTGCTGTAATGGCACTGTCGTCTAAATAATCATCTGCTTTTTGCAGGGAGTTATCAATTTGGTTCCCTGCACTGTCTAGAGATTTATCGATTTTTTGCCCTGTACTCTCCAATGTTTTTCCCACAGAAAGATCCGCTGCCAGAGCACTACCACTGACCAATACCGAGCCTAGAACAACAGCCAGTAGTGAATGGGTAAACTTAATATTTTTCATCCTACCCCCTTTTTGAATTTCAGCCTGAACCGCCACCAAAACAGTATGCAGTATGTCAATTAGGCAATAGTGATAAAATGAGATTTACAAAAAATAACGTATATTTTCATTAACGGAGAGAGTTATTCTTTTATTGGCACAAAAAGCAGAATATACAGATAGAATAAATAATAAGGGCCAACAGAATAGCTGGCCCGGAAAGGGGATTAATGTTCCCGTGTCTTGCGGAAGGAAACATCAGGATAGCGTTCACTGGTCAAGTTTAAATTGACCATGGTTGGGGCAATGTAAGTTAAATTATCACCACCATCAAGAGCCAGATTCTGCTCACTTTTACGCTTGAATTCTTCCAATTTCTTCACATCGCTGCATTCTACCCAGCGAGCAGTGGAAACGTTAACCGGTTCATACAGTGCTTCAACGTTATATTCACTCTTCAAGCGGGCTACAACCACGTCAAACTGAAGCACACCTACCGCTCCAACAATTAGATCGTTATTGGACAACGGACGGAATACCTGTACAGCACCTTCTTCTGATAATTGCACCAGACCTTTCAGCAACTGTTTCTGCTTCAACGGATCACGCAGACGAATACGGCGGAACAATTCAGGGGCAAAGTTAGGGATGCCGGTAAATTTCAACTCTTCACCTTGAGTGAAGGTATCGCCAATCTGAATAGTGCCATGATTGTGCAGACCGATAATGTCCCCCGGATAAGCGTGCTCAACATGAGAACGATCCCCTGCCATAAAGGTCAGCGCATCAGAAATAACAACGTCTTTCTTAATGCGAACCTGGCGTAGTTTCATGCCTTTTTCATATTTACCGGAAACAACGCGCAAAAAGGCCACACGGTCACGGTGTTTCGGGTCCATATTCGCCTGAATTTTGAAAACAAAACCGGTGAATTTCTCTTCACCCGCAGCCACTTCACGCGCATCAGCCTGACGCGGCATTGGGTTTGGCGCCCATTTAACCAGGCCATCCAGCATATGATCAACACCAAAGTTACCCAATGCAGTACCGAAGAAAACCGGTGTTAATTCTCCCTGTAAAAAGGCTTCCTGATCAAATTCATGGGATGCACCTTTGACGAGTTCCAGCTCTTCACGTAATTGATTCGCCAGTTCTTCACCCACAGCTGCATCCAGTTCAGGGTTGTTCAATCCCTTGATAGCACGAACTTCCTGAATGGTATGCCCCTGACCGGATTGGTACAGATAAGTTTCATCAAGGTAGAGGTGATAGACGCCTTTAAAGGATTTACCACAGCCGATTGGCCATGTAATCGGGCTACAGGCAATCTTCAGCTCATTTTCCACTTCATCCATAAGCTCCATTGGATCACGAATATCACGGTCGAGCTTGTTCATGAATGTCAGGATTGGCGTATCGCGCAGGCGGGTCACTTCCATCAATTTACGGGTACGATCCTCAACCCCTTTCGCGGCGTCAATGACCATCAAACAGCAGTCAACGGCAGTCAAAGTGCGGTAAGTATCTTCCGAGAAGTCCTCATGTCCTGGGGTATCCAGTAAGTTAACCAAACAGTCAGCATAGGGAAACTGCATTACGGAAGTAGTAATAGAGATACCACGCTGTTTTTCCATCTCCATCCAGTCTGATTTAGCGTGTTGGTTGGAGCCTCGGCCTTTTACCGTCCCCGCTTTCTGGATCGCCTGTCCGAACAGTAATACTTTTTCGGTAATAGTTGTTTTACCCGCATCCGGGTGAGAAATTATTGCAAAGGTTCTTCGCTTGGCGACTTCACTGGCGAAAATTGGGTTTTGCATAGAAATTTTTCCAATTATGTACAATGTTATGTACAGAAAATAAATTTGCAAAAATTTTACACTGCTAGAGCACCTTTGCAAATTACAACTTATCATGCCCCCCAAAATCTGTAGCGGTCAATAAACTCCAGACACTTTTCTAGCTATTAGTCCGCGTTGAAATGAAGACAGGCAAATAAACGTAAGTGACCAGCACCTCTGCGTTTGAATTTTGCACAATTCTATAAACAACAATTTTATACAATATTTAACATCCAGGCAGGAATATCGTTAATGTAAATTACTGATGAGTTCGAACAAGGATTTTGGGAAAGCAAAGCGGGAAAAATCAAGGCGAAACGGTACCGCATTGTTGATTTGCAAGAGCATCGCTTTATTAATGGCTCTGGAGAAGTCACTGATTTTTAGGAGATGAAAGCTTATGACTCAATTATTTGCAATGGCAATTTTTGCCCTTGTAACTTCTATATCGCCAGGACCTGTAAACATAATAGCAACAGTTACCGGAGCCAATTGCGGATATATTCGAACTATCCCACATATAACCGGTGCTACAATTGGTTTTGTATCGATTCTATTTTTACTCGGCTTTGGATTAGCTCAAGTTATCAATGAGGTGCCATATCTAACCGAAATACTTACCTATATAGGAGGCAGTTTCTTGTTATACTTGGCATATAAAGTTGCTATGCAAGACCCAATGATCGGTGATGATAGTGAGCTAGAGACCAGTGCTCCATCCCTTATACAAGGAATGATGTGCCAATGGCTCAACCCGAAAGCATGGATTGTGTCTTTAGCAGGCATATCCGTTTTTAGTGGTTACGATGCAGAGATTAACGCCCTACTACTTTTTTGTGCGATATTCTTTATTATCTGTTATGCATCAATTTCAGCATGGGCTGTTTTGGGAATAACGATTAGGACCGTTTTGGACACACCTAAACATTATAAGCTTTTCAATTTCACTATGGGATTATTGTTAGCAATTACGGTCGTATATACTTTTTTTATGTCAGGTTAGGGGCCGTTGATGTTTTAAGGTCATAATACATTCACCCACATCGGTAACCAGATAATGATAAATACCAGTGCCAACTTCTGTCAATAAACAACCATTCCATATCAGAAAATCCAGGTAACCACTTGAACAACACAGATGACCCAGCAAAAATTTTATCGTTCGAGCGCAGTCCCCATTGAACTGCGCTCTTCTAAAAACTCGAAAGCTTGTTACGGGAAACACACTCATGAAGAATTTTCCATTGGAGCTGTAGATTGCGGTCATAGTGATTACTTCAATAGTAATATTGAACGTAGAATCCAAAAAGGTTCTCTTGTCATCGTTAACCCTCTCGAGGTTCATTCATGCAACCCAGTACCAAATACAAACTGGAGCTACAAAATGTTGTATGTATGTCCTAAATGGTTAGGCTATGTGCAATCGATGGTTGTAGGTGAAAGAGTCACGAATTTTATCCCGTTCTCAATTAATCATACCGATGCGCCAGCGCTTTATGTACAGTTTCAAGAATTAGCCCACACAATCATTCTTGATAAAGACAAAATGAAAACGGAGGAAGAGAGCATCTCTTTTTTTTCCAATCTGTTTTCACATTCTAACCCCATACTTTTAGAGAAAGTTGTACCCAAAAGTAATGTATCTAAGGCGTATGAATATATTTGTGAAAATTTTCGAAACAATATATCGGTAAAAGATATCGCTGTTCACTCTCAATTGAGCGAATATCATATTATCCACGCATTTCGAAAGGCATATGGTATTACTCCACATGCTATGCAAATCGCAATGCGCATTAATGAAGCAAAAATACTTCTGAAGCGGGGAATGAATATAGCATCTGTAGCAACTGAATTAGGTTTTTATGACCAAAGCCACTTTCATAGGAACTTCAAAAAATTGGTTGCAGCGACGCCTGCGGAGTATAAAAAATATAGGTCACGTATTCAATCCGTTGAACTGCCTTAACCGAACGGCTCTGCCGACAACTGGAGCCGGAAGATGTGACGATGTACAAAGATTGTTCACTACTGCCACTGCCAGCATCGCCTGAAAAATAATCGATTTTTTCCTCTTTTTCCATAACTGATTATCCATTGGGTCTTTGTGCATGTCAGATCCAGAATTTTCATAAAAACTTTTCACCTTCCAACTTCTTACTCACCAAACAACGGCAACGCCATAATAATGGCATCTTCCTTACCTGCCGCAGTCGGGTAATAATTCTTGCGGATGGAAACTTCATTAAAGCCCATATCTTCGTATAAACGAATGGCGGCTTGGTTAGAGCGGCGGACTTCAAGCCACAAGGTATTGATCTGTTTTTCAGGCAATATGTTGATAAGATACGCCAGCAATGCCCTGCCATAGCCCCGTGATTGATATTCAGGATGAATAGCGATATTAAATAGTGTTGCTTCATCCATAACATACTGTGTTATCGCAAAACCGATAATCTGGTCATTCTGCGTTATCTTATAGTTGAGATAACGTTCTCCCTGATTGGAGTAAAAGGTTTTTTCACTCCACGGAAACGCATGGCTGACCTGTTCTATTTGAAATGCTGCGAGAAGATCAACGGGAGTTAATAGAGAAATATTCTTCATAATGGTAAATTTGTTGCCAAAGAGCACGTTTTGCATTCCCATCAAGAGATAAGTCATTTAATGCTGGGCTTCTCAAAGAAATCCCTTGTACTGGTAAGGTAATATCAACCCCCAACAGCCAGCTTGGGCAGTGGATTGATTCCGAAAGTAGCTCAACATCTTTGGTCATGATGCAATATACCGATGAGGCATCGATCCCCATGGCTGTGAAAATATCAGCAAACAATGAATGACTTAAGTCAATGTGATCATGACTGATGATCAATAGACGGGTTGAATCAGGGATGAGGACAGATAATTCACCTTGCAAAGCCATTGGGCTACGCAAAACCCATTGGGTGATCCCCAACCGGGAGAGTAATCTGTCACGCTTTGTCATCGTGTTTTATTCCATCTGCCATAAAAATAACAGGTAATATATTATCAGAGGGTTTAACTCTGCGCCAATCGGCCTGTCAGTACCGCCCACTGATATTCAGATAAAGTTTATAAGGAGCTATACATAGATGTCAGTATTAACCCCGGCCAGCGAAGTTATCCTGCGCCATCATGAGCAATTTCGCTCCCATCATCTGCTTTTTGCCGGTGATCTTCAGGATAACTTGGCAACGGAAATCGAAGCGGCAAGTGTGCGTGTGCATACTAACCAATATCACCACTGGCAATCCCTGATCCGCCAGCTTGGTGATAACGCCTGGTTCGGCCTTGTAGCAGACAGCGAATTTATCAGAGAATGTGATACGTTGATTTATTACTGGCCAAAAAGCAAACAGGAAGCGCGTTTTCAACTCCGCAATCTGTTTTCTATCCTGTCCCCCGATACTGATATCTTTATTGTAGGGGAGAACCGTAGTGGTGTGCGCAGTGTTGATAAGCTAATGGAAGGCATCGCTACTTTCCGAAAAATCGATACAGCACGCCGTTGCAGCCTGTTTTACGGCCAATTGAAAAACCAGGTGCAATTCGACCAAAATAATTGGTGGAACAGCTATCAAGTGGAAGATGTCGCCGTCAATACGCTGCCCGGCGTATTTAGCCAGGATGATTTGGATATCGGCAGTCGTCTGCTGCTTTCTACTTTCGATGCCCCTATCTCTGGCAGTCTGTTGGATATGGCTTGTGGTGCTGGGGTATTGGCAGCCGTGTTGGGTAAAAAGAACCCTGATTTGTCCCTGACACTGAGCGATGTCAATGCCGCTGCTATCATATCCAGTAAGGCGACACTGCAAGCTAATAAACTGAAAGGCAATGTGATCACAAGTAATGTGTATTCTGCCATTGAAGAAAAATTCGACTGGATTATTTCTAATCCCCCCTTCCATGATGGCCTGAAAACCAACCTGACGGCAGCTGAAGATATGATCCGTATGGCACCCAATTATCTGAAATACGGCGGTAAATTGCGGATCGTTGCAAACGCTTTCTTGCCTTATCCTAATCTGCTGGATAATGTCTTTGGCAGCCATGAAGTTATTGCGCAAACAGGTAAATTCAAAGTATATCAAGCAACTAAGAAATAATTTGGGTAGCAAACGCAATCCTGTATTGCCTGCCTCCATTTAACGGGCAGGCAATTTCTATTTTCCGGCATCTCATTTCTGCCCTTGCCAACCATATCAACATGCTGATTTTTACACCAATCACACGTTTTCTCCCTAAATAATGATTGACGCCAGCTATAAAATCTCTAGAATGCGCCTCCATGCTATTCGCTTAAGTGATAGTCGTTTAAGTGATAGTGTCTGAATATGCGAGGGTGGCGGAATTGGTAGACGCGCTAGCTTCAGGTGTTAGTGTTCTTACGGACGTGGGGGTTCAAGTCCCCCCCTTCGCACCAAATCAGATAACTATCGATTAAACAAACCAGATAAATGGCAGTACCTGCGAGGGTGGCGGAATTGGTAGACGCGCTAGCTTCAGGTGTTAGTGTTCTTACGGACGTGGGGGTTCAAGTCCCCCCCTTCGCACCACTGTTACATTTTTCTTCTCTTCTCATTGATTCCTTAATTCTTCCTAATTTTTTAATTCAGGACATATAAATTTTCAATCAATTCTGTACGGTCAATATTCCAGACATCAGAGATTTCCTGACGAGATAACTGACGGATCTTCCTCATTTGTCACCATGTTATTTTAGGTTCATTGCATCACGTATGGTAAAGAACAGATCAGTCTGATCAGTCAGACCTATCACATTGGCAGCATGTGGGCCATAAGCCGCGACACGTAGCTGTGTACCGGTGTGTTCCTGCTTATCCCCTTCCGAATTACCATAATTTACCGTTATGACGGCGCCATCTTTCGTAATCAGCGATCGCGTCAAGCCAGGTGATTTAACATCAGGCTCAATGATCTGGCTCGCATGCGCATGATCAGCCGTCACAATCACCAACGTATCACCCTGTTCTTTGGCAAACTTAAGGCCAACTTGTATGGCTTTATCCAAAGCGACTGTTTCACCAATTTGTGCACAAGGGTTCGCGTTATGATCCTGTTTATCAATCGAAGCACTTTCAACTTGCAGGAAAAAACCATTTTTATTCTTTTTCAGTAAATCAATCGCTTTTTCCGTCAGTTGCTCTAATGTAGGTGCGTTAGGATCTAATTTCGCATTCACTGCGCATTTCACCGGTTTTTCATTGATATTACCGTGATAAACTGCTTTTGGCCCTTCCCAGGCGACATCCAAATTTCCATCATTGAATAAGCCTAACAAAGGTTTTTGTTGATTAGCACTTTTGACAGCCGCCAATGACTTCGCATCCGTGACCCATTGGTATCCCTGCTCCAATGCTTGTTGTTGCAATGTCTTTCCTTTATTAACGCCGGATAGCGATTGTTGGGTAAACGATTTTGCGCCACCGCCCAAGGTTACATCAGCACGTGCTACCAGTAATTGTTCGCTAATAGAGCCTTTACCCCCATTTTCTAAAGCCTCTGTGCCACAATACTTCGAGGTTTCTTCTGGGGCGTAGCACTTACGATTCGTAATATGGGCGTATAAAGCCGCTGGTGTTGCATCCTGAATTTCGGCTGTGGTGATATTTCCCGTTGCTTTGCCGTTCTTTTTGGCCAACGCTAAAAGAGATTGATGAGGATTGCCAAAAACATCGATCCCCAGCGCCCCATTATAGGTTTTTACGCCTGTTGCCCAAGCCGTGGCAGAAGCCGCTGAATCTGTCACATAGTTGGGTTTCTGCGTCTTTTTATCCAACGAATAGTGTGTATATTGCCCAGTGAACGGCAAGGCATCTATTCCTTTAAAGAACCCACCGGCACCTTCTGCATAATCACGGGCAAGGGTAATTTCAGAGTCCCCCATGCCATCACCAATAAACAGGATCACATTTTTGGCTCTGTTGTTGCTCAATGCCGCCTTAAGCGCCTCAGTTTGATCTTGGGTGAGACGGCGGGCACCACCAAACTGGGTAATATTGCCTTGTACCGCACGCTGTTGCGCCAAAATGTGATTTGCCTCGCCGACAGCCCATACAGGCACTGTCATTCCTGATATCAACACAGCAATCATCACAACAAACTGGCTTTTCTCATCATTACGCGACATAGGATTTTCCTTGCAATTAAATGAATAGGATAAAAAACATCATGTTGATTCGCTCGGATAATAGATATGTCATATGACAGTTAACTGAAGATATTGCAGCATTTTTGTGACAATTTAATTACATTTTGATGACGGCGTTTTTTTTCAGCAAGGCAAAAAGAAAATATGAGCACTTCGATAACCAATGGCCTGTCAGCGCTCACGAGAATCATTCACTATTCCATTATTAATACTGGCACACTCATCAATAACGCATCATGACTGATTTCAGCTCCGTATAATGCTCAATGAATGCACTGCCAAACTCACGACCCACCCCTGAAGATTTAATCCCACCAAATGGAACCGCAGGATCCAAAAACGTATGCATATTAATCCATAGCATGCCCGCTTTAATGCAGGGGAGCATACGCATCGCCTTGCTCATATCATTCGTCCAGAGGCTGGCAGACAACCCGAATGGCGTCGCATTCATCATGGTAATCAGTTCTTCTTCATCATCGTAACTGAGGAAAGTACCAATCGGCCCGAACGTCTCTTCGTTCATTAATGTGTCTTCAACACTCTTGGCTTTAATCACTGTTGGTGCGACAAAAAATCCCGCCCCCTCCAAAGCATAGCCGCCGTAGACGATTTCATTGCCCTCCTGACGCGCTGTTTCAAACATAGACAGAATTTTTTCGTAATGTTCCTTGTTTGCCAAAGGTCCCATTTCCGTTGATTCATCAAGGGGAGAGCCAATTTTCATCGCCGATAAGCGTTCAGACAGTAATACCAAAACAGCATCTATATGAACGGATGGAATATAAAAACGTTCCGCAGCCGCACAAATCTGCCCTTGATACACATAGCCCGCTTCCAATATGCCATCAACGATCTTTTCAACTGTCATATCAGACAGAAAAGCCGCCGCGTTTTTGCCGCCAAGCTCCAGTGTTGTGCGTTTCAGCCCCTGCTCCAGGGCCAATTTTCCCACGCTTATTCCTGTTGGAACAGAGCCTGTAAAAGTGACTTTGGCACATTGAGGATGATTAATGAGAGAAATACCCACGCGAGCACCTGAACCATTGACGATATTGATCACACCATCTGGAATTCCCGCTTCTTTTGCCAGTTCAACCACTCGCAGCATGGTTAAAGGAGTATATTCACTGGGTTTAAGGACAATCGTACAACCACACGCCAGTGCCGCCCCCAATTTCCAGATCGCAATCATGATGGAGAAATTCCACGGAATAATGCCAACTACGACGCCAACAGGCTCACGGCGCGTGAACGCGGAATATTTTTCTCCTTTAAGCGATGGCAATGAAACATTCAGTGTTTCCCCCGTGATTTTGGTCGACCATCCGGCAAAATAGCGTAAATAATCGGCTGATGCTCCCACATCCAACATACGGGATAATTGAATCGGTTTGCCGGAGCATAAACTTTCCAGTTGTGCTAATTCCTCACTATTTTTTTGTAATAGATCAGCCAGCCGATTCAGGCAATTCCCCCGTTCCATAGGGGAAATCTGTGCCCATACACCGTGAAACGCCTCTGATGCCGCCTGCATTGCCTGATTAACTTCGTGCTCGCCTCCTTGATTGACCGTCGCTATCACTTCACCATCAGCCGGGTTAACAACAGAGAAAGCTTCATTTTCCTGACCAAGAACAGAGGCTCCATTAATATAGTGACCATGAGAGCGCTGCAAAAAGGTTGTAACGGACTCCAGCAACTTAACTTCACTCATCACTTTTTCCCCGTTTAGTCAGGCAATTGCCCGTTTATACAAGCCATATAATGTTTGACGAAACGTTCGCTGGTGATTTCCCACAATACTTCACTCCCTTTTACCGCAAACCACGAATCGCCTTTATGATATTCAACCATCCCCCCTGTTTTGACATCAGTCAGCTTCACTGAACCTTCATGCACTGTTGCCATTTCATCAAAGGGATAGATCATTTTAAATTTACCCTTGGTACAGGCAAAAATACCACAAGTCAGATTATCTGATGGTTCCCCGTGGATCATGGCTACACTTGCCTGCGGATCACCTTCCACCACAACAGAACCAAGATTGGTGACACTGCCAATTGGCATTAATTCAGGCAGCGCTTTATCTAATAATAATGGCTTTATCATAACTTTTACCTTTAACTGTGACCGTTCCAAAAATGGAAAAAGAAAAACTAACGGCGCCCTTTCCAGTAACCTGAAGCCTGGTGCCAGGTTTTACCGACAGAGAGCAATACATTTCTCAGTTTATCTTTCCCGATAATATCGGGGTGGGGAATCGAACTCAGTAGCGAATAACGCTCCGAGCCTTCGCTCATTCCCTCAGCCAGAATTTTGCAGATAATGTGGCTTGGCGTTACCCCAAATCCCGAATAGCCTTGAACATAGAACACATTTTTATGATTAGGCAGAGAACCCATTTGCGGAAACAGATTAGCGCTACAACATAATGGCCCGCCCCATGCCAGCTCTATCTCCACATCTTTCAAATAAGGGAAGGTCTTGAGCATGAAATTGCGATTCCATGCTTTTAAATCGGAAGGGATATATTCAAGAAAGTGTGTCGCGCTGCCATATAACAGGCGATTTTCTTTGGTAACACGGTAGTAATCAATGACCGGACTAATATCACTGTATGCCCCACGAATTGGGCTGATCCTTTCAATCAAATCGTCCGACAATTCTTCTGTCATCAATTGAAAAGCATAAGTATTGATTGTTTTTCTATAAATAGTCGGTTCGAGTCCATCCAAAAAGGCATTACATGCCCACAGCATCTTATTGGCACGAACCGATCCTGTTACTGTACGTACTGTGACCCTGGGACCATACTCTACGCTCACAACCTGACTGTTTTCGAAAATTTTGACACCATGCTCAGTGACAGCTTTGGCTTCTCCCAGCAACAAATTGAGTGAGTGCACATGCCCACCCCCCATATGTTTTAGTGCACTGGTATAACGGTCTGAGCCAATGACTTTTTTAACATCTGCCCCCGTATAAAGCTCAATTTCTTTCTCAGGGGAAGCCGAACGAAATTCCTGTAACCAACTATGCAGGGTTTTATCATGTCGAGAATTCCAGCCAAGATAGGCATAACCTTGACAGAAATCAGCCTGAATATCATATTTGGCAATTCGATCACGAATAATTTCAGCCCCCAAACTACTGATTTTAAATATAGTTTCCAGGCCTTTTTTACCCACATGGCGTTTGATCTTATCCAAATCATGACCAATACCCGTCATCACTTGTCCACCATTACGGCCTGTACCGCCATATCCCAACATCCGGCCTTCCAAAATAGCAATATTGGTGATGCCTTTTTCTGCCAGCTCTAATGCGGTATTGATACCGGAAAAACCGCCGCCAATGATAACGACATCAACATCCAGATCTTCTGTCAGCATTGGAAAACGAAGATCATATTTTTTCGTTACCGTATAATATGTTAATGAATCAAGTTTATTATTCATGTTATACCCCATGAGCATCTGCTTATCCCCTGATGGTGTAACCTTGCTACTCCTTTCATCAGGGGTGTTTATTACATTTTTTGAACATTAGTTGTTCAGGTGTATTAACAAAACAATAAATAACAAAATATTAATAAATTAATAAAAATAAACATCCATGCATTTCATGTCTGGTATGTATATGAATCATATGTACCTGAAATGCTCAAACCCTTTGTTGTTTTCATGTTAATTAAATCACAATTATTAAAACGATTGTTAACAGATTGCATATTTTGCGTTTTCATTTTGTGATGGAGTTGGAAGGAATTTTTTCTGTTAGTAAATTATTCTGAACGTAAATATTTACATATGTACTTAATAGGTTTCGAGTTGCAGCCGACAAAACAGCAACTTGAGAAATGAAGGTCATAACCACTGTAAAGGAATAAATATGCTACCCAAGAAAATGATCCTTGACTGCGATCCCGGGCATGATGATGCCATTGCTCTCCTGCTTGCCCACGGCAACCCCAATATTGAATTGTTGGCTGTCACGACAGTTGTTGGTAATCAAACCCTGAATAAAGTCACCCGCAATGCGCTTTGCGTTGCACGCATTGCTAATATTCATAACGTTCCTTTCGCAGCAGGTTGCCACCGTCCACTGGTTCGGGAGATCAATACCGCGCCAGACATTCATGGTGAAACGGGTCTGGATGGCCCTATTCTTCCTGAACCTAATATGAAACTGGATGCGCGCCACGCAGTTGATCTCATTATTGATGTGATTATGGAAAACCCACCCAAAAGTGTCACTTTGGTGCCCACGGCGGGTTTGACGAATATCGCTATGGCTGTACGCAAAGCACCACAAATTGTTGAGCGTGTAAAAGAAGTGGTATTAATGGGAGGGGGCTATCATAAAGGAAACAGAAGCGCAGTTGCAGAATTCAATATCGTGATCGATCCAGAAGCCGCACACATTGTTTTTAATGAAAAATGGCCGCTGACGATGGTCGGTTTAGATCTCACTCATCAAGCGCAAGCAACACCTGAAATTATCGAGGCAATCGCCCGGATTAAGACACGTTCCGCTCAATTCGTTTTGGATGCACTGAAATTTTATGGTGACAGGTATCGTGAGCATCAGGGATTTGGCTATCCTCCTGTGCATGATCCCTGTGCTGTAGCCTATGTGATCGATCCTGATGTTATGACGACCCAAAAAGTCCCTGTTAATATCGAACTGATGGGAAACTTAACCACAGGAATGACAGTTGCCGATTTCCGTTTTCCACCACCTGAAGATTGCCATACGCAAGTTGCTGTCAAATTGGATCACGCCAAATTCTGGCAATTAGTGATTGATGCCCTGAAAAATATTGGTGAAACAACTTACTGATATTATTAATTTATTCTTTGACTATTGAGATTATCTCTCTGCCTCAATAGTCACAAGAATTTCTATCAAACTAACCGGATACCCATCAACACAGCACTACATAAGATCAGGAATAGTGTGGCATATTGTAGTGCTCTGTCAGATAAATGCTTTATCAAATAACTGGCAAAAGGGATAGCCAGCAAAGAGCCAACAAACAATGCCAACGCCAGTTTCCAATCTGTATGCCCTCCATAGGCATAAGCAAAAGCAGATGAACCCGATAACATCATTGTGATAAAAAGAGAAACACCAACCGCTTGTTTAATCGGCATTTGCCCATAGCGTAACAACAGTGGCAATACCACTATGCCACCACCCACTCCTGTCGCCCCAAGCACCAATCCAGCTCCCGTACCAGGCAGCAAGAAAGGCTTAATCACCCCAGATTGTAATTGTGGTTGTGTTTGGTTCCTGTATAACTGTGGCTGACGTATTCGGCGGTAAAAAAGATAAAGGGAAAACAAGATAGCCAACAAAACCAGTAAATTAATTTCCCATTCAAGTTGTACCCGATTATGGCTTAAATGACTCAGCATTGTGACGCCATAACTGGCCAATACCGTACCGGGTATCATGATCAGCAGAATAATCAAAGATTGGCGTAAGGGAATATTTCCCATGCGAAAGTGCATATAAGAAGATGATATTTTCATCAACATGGAAAGAAAATTAGCCGTAGCGACAGACACTAATACATCTAATCCAAAAAAATAGGTCAGGATCGGCAAAACTATCACCCCACCACCAACACCGGTAGTACTGATAATCAAACCCACAATCGCTCCAATCGCAAGTTCAGGGATCACTAACATCATTTTGTTCCCAGCAGATATCTAATCAAAGAGCATTTTCTTGCCAAATTTCAGCAAGCCTTACTTCCTAATATGACAAAAATAAATACCATATTCAAAAATAGAATATATTTCTCAGTTTGGTGCTCAGGCCAAACGACAAGGAAACATGATTTTTTCAAGTCGCAGCTTTATTGGCTGCAACTTTGCAATTTAAAGTAAAGAAGATGGAAACATAGGAGATGAGTTGGTGAAATTTATATTTCTAACGATCTGTATTTTATCTTGACCATTGGTTTTAACGGGGAGGGTGTATTGTCCCGAAATCGAATAATTCACTGAGTTCAATCTGTAATCCATTTGCTATCACATAAATAATTTCCAAGGTAGGATTTCTGACACCACGTTCAATGCCACTGACATAAGTGCGATCCAGTCCACACTTATCGGCAAAAGCCTCTTGTGACATTCCAGCTTCTCTCCTGAGATACCTAATTCTTTGACCAAAAAGGGATCTGATGTTGTTCGATTTTTTCATCCGATAAGTATCGATTCATGTTACTTATCCGACCACGGACTATGAGTCACGTTTCAGCTGAAGTTATGCTATGATGCGTGACTTATAGTCTACTGAATACTCACTTACTTTTTAATCAAAAAGATTATTGATAACTGGAGAGTTTAAGGATGGAAAAAAAAGACTGGCATTCTGCTGATATCATCGCCGAATTGAAAAAACGCGGGACAACACTGTCAGAAGTATCCCGAACAGCAGGGCTGGCGTCATCAACTCTTGCCAATGCATTGCAACGACACAGGCCAAAAGGTGAGCGTCTTATTGCAGCAGCGCTGGGACGCACGCCAGAAGAAATATGGCCTTCTCGTTATGAAAAGAAATAATCATAAACCCAGCACTACGCTGGGTTTATTTATAAGTAATCAGCTCGCCAACTTTAAGCCAATAATGCCAATCACAATCAGGCCAAGGCTTAATATCCGCGTGAAATTTGCAGACTCTCCCAGCACCATGATGCCGAAAATCGCCGTACCTACCGCACCAATACCTGTCCACACGGCATAGGCAGTTCCTGCCGGTAGATTTTTCATGGCATAGGCGAGTAACCCCATGCTGACCACCATCGCGCTGATCGTCATTAAACTCGGCACCCAGCGTGAAAACCCGTGGGTATATTTTAGGCCCACCGCCCACACGACTTCCAACAAACCCGCAATAAGAAGGATCAACCAAGACATGTCTTTCCCTTTATATGATGACAAGGGGGCCGTCCCCGATGAGATGACGTTTATCCAGGTCGTCCAGGATAACGATAAGAAATGAAACTGGATTATAGCTACCCGATCTGATAGCTGCAATAATAATAACCAAAGAGTTATAACAAAAAAAACCGCAACCTCTGGACGAAGAGGCTGCGGTTTTTTTAGAATAGCAAACGCGATTATTTCACGCGAGAAACGTATTCGCCAGAACGGGTGTCAACTTTGATCACTTCGCCAATCTGTACAAACAGAGGGACTTTAACGACAGCGCCGGTGCTCAAGGTTGCAGGTTTACCGCCAGTACCCGCAGTATCACCTTTCAGACCTGGATCCGTATCAACGATTTCCAGTTCAACAAAGTTTGGTGGATTTACAGCGATGGGACGGCCATCCCACAGAGTCAGAATACATTCTGCCTGATCGATCAGCCATTTTGCATTGTCACCAACGGCTTTCTCATCCGCAGCCAGCTGCTCGAAAGTTTCGTTGTTCATGAAATGCCAAAATTCACCGTCGTTGTATAAATAAGTCAGGTTGACATCCATGACATCCGCACTTTCAGCAGAATCTGTTGATTTAAAAGTTTTTTCCAGCAGTTTACCCGAAATCAGTTTACGAATACGAACGCGGGCAAATGCCTGCCCTTTACCTGGTTTAACAAATTCACTGTCAAGAATAGCGCACGGCTCGCCATCTAACATGATTTTAAGACCTGAACGGAATTCATTGGTACTATAAGTAGCCATGGAGATCCTCTAATTTTTAACAAAATGGCTTAGCCAAAAAATGGCACACATTATAACCCATATTCACCCCGTCAGAGAAGTCTGGCTACAACAACTCGCGGATGTTATTACTGATCCCAATGAGTTGTTGCAACTATTATCCTTAAACACACATACGAAGCTGCAAGAAGGCAATGAAGCAAAACGCTTATTTCCTCTGCGTGTGCCAAGAGCATTTGTAACACGAATGAAAAAAGGCGATCCCCGTGATCCTCTTCTATTACAAGTCCTGACCTCACGGGAAGAATTTGCGATATCCCCTGGTTTCACCACTGATCCATTGGATGAACAACGCAGTGTTGTTCCAGGTCTATTGCATAAATATCACAATCGAGCCCTGCTATTGGTCAAAGGGGGCTGCGCGGTTAATTGTCGCTATTGTTTTCGTCGCCATTTCCCTTATGGGGATAATAAAGGCAATAAAAACAATTGGCTGCTTGCTCTGGATTATATTGAACAACACCCTGAACTCGACGAAATTATCTTCTCTGGTGGTGATCCATTAATGGCTAAGGATCATGAACTTGACTGGTTAATCAGCCGTCTTGAATCTGTTCCACACATTAAGCGGTTACGTATCCATACGCGTTTGCCGGTTGTGATCCCTGATCGAATCACGCTTTCACTGTGTAACCGTTTAGCACAAACTCGCTTGCAGGTGATCATGGTGACCCATATCAATCATGCAAATGAAATTGATGATGCGTTCCGCACAAGTATGATGCGGCTAAAACAAGCTGGAGTGACACTACTGAATCAAAGTGTGATGTTACGTGATGTCAATAATAATGCAGATACTTTGGCTGACTTAAGTCATGCACTCTTTGACGCAGGCATATTACCTTACTACATTCACGTTCTGGATAAAGTTCAAGGTGCCGCACATTTTCTCGTGGACGATGAAGAGGCAAAAGCTATTATGCGAAAATTATTGACTAAAGTATCCGGTTATCTGGTTCCGGGCCTGACCAGGGAAATTGGTGGCGAGCCAAGCAAAACCCCGCTGGATTTAGGGCTAGCACAAAACGAGTGATAGTTCCTATGCCAATCGATCACTGATCCGGTTAATTCCTTCATTATTAAGCTCTTCTAAATGGGCAGCGCACAGAAACTGAAATTCTTTCTGGGCATTGCCCAAACCACTTTCCCACTAACCCCATCTATTAATACCTAAGGGCACTTATAGACCTGACCAACCATTTTGCTATCAAGGGGGATAAAACTAGCCAGCAATCCCTCTGATGGACTATTTATCCCATAAATAACATTGCCGCCCATTTCAGCCACTTTATTACGTAAGTCATTGGCTGCGCTACGCATAGAACTGCTCTCATTGCTAACGCCATTGAGCCAGTTGCTTTGCGTGCCAGTAACTTCACCTAACCGCTGGCATTCACTACCTGGTTGAGTGTCCGCAAAACGCACATTAGCGCCAGCGGAGGTTAATTGATGAGTTGTTGTGCACCCAGCCAACAGTAATACTGACGCACCAAACAAAATTTTAATTCTCATAACTTCCCTCATTAGTTATAGGAACAATAAAAAGGCGAGCAAGTTTTCCCTGCTCGCCTTTAAGGGTTTTACCCTTATGGGATGGTCAATGCCAGCACTACATCATGCCGCCCATTCCACCCATACCGCCCATGCCGCCAGCAGCACCTAAGTCAGCTTTGTCATCTTTAGGCTGTTCAGTCACCATTGCTTCGGTAGTGATCATCAGGCCAGCGATAGACGCGGCGAATTGCAGTGCAGAACGGGTTACTTTAGTTGGATCCAGGATACCCATTTCGATCATATCGCCGTACTGTTCAGTTGCAGCGTTATAACCGTAGTTGTCTTTACCCGCTTTCACGTTGTTGACAACAACAGAAGGTTCTTCACCTGAGTTATCTACGATCTGACGCATTGGCGCTTCCATTGCACGCAGTGCAACACGGATACCGACGTTCTGATCTTCATTATCACCAGTCAGATCAGAGATCGAGCTGGCAACACGAACCAGAGCAACACCACCACCAGCAACAACACCTTCTTCTACAGCCGCACGAGTTGCGTGCAGTGCATCGTCAACGCGAGCGCGTTTTTCTTTCATTTCAACTTCAGTTGCTGCACCTACTTTGATGACAGCCACACCGCCTGCCAGTTTAGCGACACGCTCTTGCAGTTTTTCACGGTCATAATCAGAAGTAGATTCTTCGATTTGCTGACGGATCTGAGTAACACGTGCAGCAATTGTGCTTTCTTCACCTACACCATCAATGATAGTTGTGGTGTCTTTGTTGATAACAACACGTTTTGCCTGACCCAGATCTTCCAGAGTCGCTTTTTCCAGCTCCAGACCAATCTCTTCTGAGATAACAGTACCGTTAGTCAGAGTAGCGATATCTTGCAGCATTGCTTTACGGCGATCACCGAAGCCAGGTGCTTTAACCGCAGCAACTTTCACGATACCACGCATGTTGTTAACAACCAGCGTTGCCAGTGCTTCGCCTTCAACATCTTCAGCAATAATCATCAAAGGCTTGCTTGCCTTAGCAACGCCTTCCAGAACGGGCAGCAGTTCACGGATGTTGGAGATTTTCTTGTCAACCAGCAGGATGTATGGGTTTTCCAGTTCAACAGCACCGGCTTCTGGTTTGTTGATGAAATAAGGAGACAGGTAACCACGGTCGAACTGCATACCTTCGACAACATCCAGCTCGTCTTCCAGACCAGTACCTTCTTCAACGGTGATTACACCTTCTTTACCGACTTTATCCATCGCTTCTGCGATCAGTTTACCTACGGTTTCGTCGGAGTTTGCAGAGATAGTACCAACCTGTGCAATAGCAGTGGAATCAGAGCAAGGTACGGACAGTTTTTTCAGTTCCTCAACGGCAGAAACAACCGCTTTATCGATGCCGCGTTTCAGGTCCATTGGGTTCATGCCAGCAGCAACAGCTTTCAGACCTTCGGTGACAATGGCTTGAGCCAGTACTGTTGCAGTAGTAGTACCATCACCTGCCGCATCATTGGCTTTAGAGGCGACTTCTTTAACCATCTGCGCACCCATGTTCTCGAATTTGTCTTCCAATTCGATTTCACGTGCTACAGACACACCATCTTTAGTGATAACAGGTGCACCGAAAGATTTATCCAAAATTACGTTACGGCCTTTAGGTCCCAGAGTGACTTTAACTGCGTCAGCCAGTACATTCACACCGCGTAACATTTTGCTGCGAGCATCATTACCAAATTTTACGTCTTTAGCTGCCATTGTGTCTTTCCTTTAAATTCGTTCAATTAAGAAGATCTAAGCGTAATAAAATTCTCAATTACGCTTCAACAATTGCCAGAATGTCGCTTTCAGACATGATCAATACTTCTTCATTATCGATCTTTTCTGTTTTAACGCCGTAACCTTCATTAAAAATAACGGTATCACCCACTTTTACATCCAGCGCCTTCACTTCCCCATTTTCGAGGATGCGACCATTGCCGACTGCCAAAACGTTTCCACGGGTAGATTTGCCCGCAGCAGAGCCCGTCAAAACAATACCGCCAGCAGATTTTGATTCAACTTCTGTACGCTTGATGATAACGCGGTCATGTAATGGACGAATGTTCATCGATAGATCTCCTATAAATAAAGTCCATATCAGGTAAGAGGATTGATACCAGAACCCAACAGAACCAGTATCATGAAGCTACAAATTGGGGCTTGAGATCATGACTTCAAGGGTGAGTAACAAAAATATTTTACTTTTTTCTTACTTACTGAAATTTCAGCCAGCACAGTGGCAATCATTTTTTATTGCGCTCACTGCCAGACTCACCATAATGCTTTTGCTCTGCGGATTTTTGGTCATTCGATATACGGGAGTCGCCATCTTGCCTACGCTCATATTCTCCCTCAAAAGTCTGCCCGCTCTGCCCAGAACCGCCATTATGATGACTATAATTACCGGAACCATAAAAAGTATTCGGACGGTAAAACTTAATATGAGGCAATAACTTCGCGGTCAGAAGTTTCTGTACGGGAGACAATAACAGCAGTAATCCGAGAAAATCGGTGAAGAAACCGGGCAATATCAGCAAAAATCCAGCCATGACCAGAGAAACACTTTTAACAGCTTCTTCTGCAGGACTCTCACCGGCGGCGAGTTTTTGCTTCATAGAGATAAAATTCTTGATGCCTTGATTACGCACGAGGGATACACCAAGACAAGATGTAAGAATAACCAATAACAGAGTCAACAAGACCCCAACTTCAGAGGCAATCCGAACAAACAAGACAGACTCGATGTAAACCAGAAGGCATATAAGGATAAGCGGGAGCCAACGCACGTGGTTCTCCTTTCATTATTATTGAAGGTTCACACTATTCGACCATTCACACTCTGTGTGACACCTAATATCGGGTTAGATCACATAATATGGTGTTAGATAACACATGTGGGGATAATCGTGACCGTTTTCAATACTTCAAACTCTTAACTTTTTCCCTCCGTAATCGTGACCTTAGTCACACATATGCTATTTCATCAATAAAATAACACTATAAAGTGATCCAGGTTCAAGGCATTTTTCACAAATCCACATATGATCGCGCCAGCAATTTCATGATAAGTGTTTAATATCAGGGAAATTGTTGGCGGCAACATTATTTTCCAACAAACACGTAATAGAACAGTCAAAAAACGTATCCAATTTTAAGAAGGTTCTCATGTCAAACAACATTCGTATCGAAGAAGACCTGTTAGGTAAACGAGAAGTTCCTGCTGAAGCCTACTACGGTATTCACACTCTACGTGCGATTGAAAACTTTTATATTAGTGACCGTACCATCAACAGTGTGCCTGAATTCATCCGCGGCATGGTGATGGTGAAGAAAGCTGCGGCACTGGCAAACAAAGAACTCCATACTATTTCTGGAAAAGTGGCAGATATCATTGTCAAAGCCTGTGATGAAGTTCTCATTAAAAGCAAATGTATGGATCAATTCCCTGTTGATGTCTTTCAGGGTGGTGCCGGTACTTCACTCAACATGAACACGAATGAGGTGCTGGCAAATATCGGCCTGGAGTTGATGGGACATCAAAAAGGTGAATATGAGTACCTGAACCCAAATGATCACCTGAACAGAAGCCAGTCAACCAATGATGCTTATCCTACAGGCTTCCGCATTGCTGTTTATAACTCCCTGATGCATTTAATTGATTCCATTGAATTGCTGAAAGAGGGCTTCGACAAAAAAGGAGTTGAATTCGATGACATCCTGAAAATGGGCCGTACCCAGCTGCAAGACGCTGTCCCCATGACACTGGGCCAAGAATTCCGTGCTTTTTCTGTGCTGTTGAAAGAAGAGATCAAAAACATTATCCGCACGGCAGAACTGCTGCTGGAAGTGAACCTTGGCGCTACCGCTATCGGTACTGGCTTAAATACTGCACCAGGTTACCAAAAACTGGTCGTTGAAAAATTGGCCGAAGTCACAGGTTTGCCTTGCCAACCAGCAGAAGATTTGATAGAAGCCACCTCTGACTGTGGCGCTTACGTCATGGTTCACAGCGTATTGAAGCGTCTGGCCGTTAAGCTGTCCAAGATTTGTAACGACTTGCGTCTGCTCTCTTCCGGCCCTCGTGCTGGCCTGAATGAAATTAATCTGCCAGAATTGCAGGCAGGTTCTTCCATCATGCCAGCAAAAGTTAACCCCGTTGTGCCAGAAGTGGTTAACCAGGTGTGCTTCAAAGTTATCGGTAACGATATCTGTGTCACTATGGCAGCGGAAGCAGGCCAGTTACAGCTTAACGTAATGGAACCTGCGATTGGTCAGGCTATGTTTGAATCTATGTCTATCCTGAACAACGCATGCCGTAATTTAGTTGAAAAATGCGTCAGCGGCATTACTGCCAATAAAGAAGTTTGTGAAAACTTCGTATTCAACTCTATCGGGATCGTGACTTATCTGAACCCATTTATTGGCCACCACAATGGCGATATCGTGGGTAAGATCTGTGCTGAAACAGGCAAGAGCGTTCGTGAAGTCGTGCTTGAGCGCGGTTTACTGACCGAAGCTGAATTAGATGATATTTTCTCTGTTGAGAACCTAAAACATCCAACTTATAAAGCAAAACGTTTTGATGACTAATTAAATGATTATAATAACGAGTTCGTCTTAATTATTAAGGCACGCTATTCCAACCGGAAGCGTGCCTTTTTAATTTTCCGCAAACACAAATTATTAACCATAGATTTTCATAATACTAAATAAATGAAGGAGTATTTAACATGTTAGCCGTAGAATTGGTTATTGTTCTGCTGGCCATTTTTTTAGGGGCACGGCTAGGGGGAATAGGTATTGGCTTTGCTGGTGGGATGGGTGTTCTCGTCCTCGCCGCCATCGGTGTTAAACCAGGCAGTATTCCATTTGACGTTATTTCAATTATTATGGCCGTCATTGCTGCAATTTCAGCTATGCAAGTGGCGGGGGGACTAGATTATCTCGTTCAACAAACTGAAAAATTACTGCGCAAGAATCCCAAATACATCACAGTTCTTGCACCTATCGTCACGTATTTTCTGACACTATTTGCAGGTACGGGGAACATCTCACTGGCAACATTGCCTGTTATTGCAGAAGTTGCCAAAGAGCAAGGCATAAAACCATGTCGTCCACTCTCTACTGCCGTTGTCGCTGCCCAGATCGGGATCACGGCTTCACCTATTTCTGCGGCAGTTGTTTATATGGCATCGACTATGGAAGGCCAAGGCATCAGCTATATCCACCTGTTAATGGTATTACTGCCTTCAACATTTTGTGCCATCATCCTCATGTCATTCATTATTTCATGGCTTTTTGATGCAAAACTGTCGAATGATCCTGTTTATCAAAAACGCCTTGAAGAGGGCTTGATAGAAATGCGTGGTGCCAGCCAGATTCAAATCAGACCCAAAGCAAAATGCTCTGTACTGTTGTTCCTGCTAGGTGTTGTTGGTGTGGTCATTTATGCGATTATTAATAGCCCGAGTGTCAGCCTGGTTGAAAAACCTCTGATGAATACCACCAATGCGATTTTGATCATCATGCTCAGTGTCGCTACGCTCACCACCATTATTTGCTCCGTCGATACCGATGCCATCCTGAACTCAAGCACTTTCAAAGCTGGCATGAGCGCATGTATCTGTATCTTAGGGGTTGCATGGCTGGGGGATACCTTTGTACAGGCCAATCTTGGCTGGATCAAAGAAACCGCAGGTAGTTTAATTCACGCCCGACCGTGGCTGCTGGCAGTCATCTTCTTCTTCTGTTCAGCCTTGCTCTATTCACAAGCCGCAACAGCGAAGGCACTGATGCCAATGGCTCTGGCACTGAATGTCACGCCATTAACGGCGATCGCTTCTTTCTCTGCGGTATCTGGCCTGTTTATCCTGCCAACGTATCCGACACTGGTTGCAGCCGTACAGATGGATGATACCGGAACCACCCGTATCGGGCGTTTTGTCTTCAACCATCCCTTCTTTATTCCGGGTACTCTTGCCGTTGTATTGGCGGTCACATTCGGTTTCCTGTTTGGTGGTATTATCTTGTAGCTTCACCATTTCGATTATTTGTCATCATTTCAGGGGCGTGCCAGCCCCTGAAATCTTCCTGACACATCTTTTCCTGTAAAAAACGCTGCATTGTCTTAATATTAGGGATCAAACCCACGATACAGGCAGGCTAAAGATTATCTTATGATGAAACGTATTCTTATGTTGCTTCTGCTGTTCAGCAGTATCGCTCTGTCGCCTAACAAAGCTAGCGCACTGTTTGAACAACCAGGGAAAAGTCTCTACCTTCCTGCTGATCAGGCATTCATGTTTGATTTTCAGCAACAAGGAAATAAACTCACGCTGAACTGGGAGATCAAACCCGGTTATTACCTTTATCGAAAACAGTTCAACATCGTTCCCAATCAAGAGGCATCGTTGGGTAAAATGACATACGCCAAAGGTGTAGATCATGAAGATGAGTTTTTTGGTAAGACAGAAGTCTATTTTCAATCGGCGCGGATTGATATTCCCATCCTATCTGCCACCAACGCCGGCTCTCTCCAGGTCACGTATCAAGGATGCGCAGAAGCGGGTTATTGTTATCCACCTGAAACCTTAGGCGTACCATTGCAAGCCGTTGCTGCCTCTCCCCTCTCAGGCAATGAAACCGCGACACCAACCAACATAGCGACAAATAAAGAAGACGGCTCCTTACAAGCACCTTTGCAACAGGGCGATAGACCATCCGAATCCCATGATGTGCCCTTTTCGCCACTCTGGGCATTGTTAATTGGCATTGGTATCGCTTTTACGCCCTGCATACTGCCCATGTATCCGCTGATTTCCAGCATTATTTTGGGTCAAAAACGTCCTGAAAGCCTGAAACAGATCTTTTGGCTCGCCATCAGTTACGTTCAGGGGATGGCGCTCACTTACACAATACTGGGTTTAGTCGTCGCAGCGGCTGGATTGCAATTTCAAGCTGCCCTGCAAAATCCTTACATTCTCGTAGGGCTATCAGTGCTGTTTATTTTGCTCGCCTTATCCATGTTCGGGCTATATACCTTACAGCTTCCTTCTTCACTCCAAACTCGCCTCGCGGATTGGAGCAACCAACAGCAAAGCGGCTCTTACATTGGCGTATTCGTAATGGGAGCCTTAGCTGGGTTAATCGCCTCTCCCTGCACGACCGCACCGCTCAGTGCTATTTTGCTTTATATCGCTCAAAGCGGTAATACCGTGGTCGGCGGCTTAACTTTGTATCTCTACGCCCTAGGAATGGGCTTACCGCTTATCGCCGTCACACTATTTGGTCACAAACTCCTGCCACGCAGTGGCCCGTGGATGCAATACGTCAAGGAAGCCTTCGGATTCATTATCTTGGCTCTGCCCGTCTTCCTGCTGGAACGCGTACTTGGTGACACATGGGGCATAAGATTATGGAGCCTATTGGCAGTTTCTTTCCTTGGTTGGGCGTTCGCATTAACCTTAAACAGCAAAAACGGCTGGGTACGGACTTTACAAGTCATCTTACTGGCTCTGGTACTTATCGCTTCACGTCCTTTGCAAAATTGGGTATGGGGAAGCCCTGCGGCAGAACAGCAAAAAAACACTTTAAAATTTCAACAACTCTCTGATTGGCAAGAGTTAAGTCAAATTCTGACTAAAAATCATCATCAACCAATTATGTTGGATCTCTATGCTGACTGGTGTGTAGCCTGTAAGGAGTTTGAAAAATATACTTTCAGTGATCCAAAAGTACAGGCACAATTAAGTCAATTCCTCTTGTTACAGGCAAATGTCACGGATAACACCCCAAAACAAAAAGAATTGTTGCAAAAACTGCAAGTGCTGGGACTCCCCACTATCTTGTTTTTCGATAAGGGAAAAGAGCTAACCAGTGAGCGAATCAATGGATTCATGGATGCTCAACGTTTTGACCAGCATGTAAAACAATTACAACATCGACAATAAAAATAATCTGGAAGGAGAACCACTGTGCAACGTGAATATGTACTGAGACATGTCCTGAGTTTATTGGAAAAACATGGCCTGTCAGCGACACTGGAGACACTTTTAACGCCTTTCGATATTGATACCGACCATATAAAACATTTTTGGCCTGATCGTGAAGCCTTACTCTACGACGGCCTGCGCTACCACAGTCAGCAAATTGAAATCTGGCAGCGTCAAACTCTATTGGATGAATCCTTAAATCCTGAGCAAAAATTACTGGCACGCTACGACGCTCTCAAAGAAAAAGTACAAGAACAACGTTATCCAGGCTGTCTGTTTATCGCTGCTTGCAGCGCTTTTCCTGACGTTGACCATCCAATCCATCAATTAGCAGAATTACAAAAACAAAACTCTTTCCATTACACGGAAGAATTATTACAACAACTTGATATTGACGACAGTAAGCAAGTTGCCCAACAGATGGAACTGATCCTTGAGGGGTGTCTCAGTAAGTTATTAGTGAAAAGAGACCTTGAAGATGTGATCATTGCGAAAATCCTGGCTCAAGATATTCTAACCATCGCAAAATGCCGAAAAAATGGGGCGTTAAGTTAATAAAAAACGGCATTAGCTGAATTACCACACTAAGTTGGTATAAAAACACGGCAATCAATCATCTTTCGTGGTTTTTTCGCAGAAAGTGTTTGACGGATTGGGCTGGATACGGTTTAATGCGCCCCGTTAGCCCGGATAGCTCAGTCGGTAGAGCAGGGGATTGAAAATCCCCGTGTCGGTGGTTCGATTCCGCCTCCGGGCACCAAAATTTTAAGGCTCATTTGTTTTAGTTATCATAGACTTAACAAGTAAGTTAAAATTTATGGCCGTTAAGAAAATGTTAAACAATGGGTATTCCGATTTGCCTACTCAGTGTTTAAAAAGCCGTAAATAAAGAACACAGAGCGCCTGCACTTGCAAGCGTTCTTTTTCGTGCAAGGTAATGATTTCAGTAATTGATTCTGATGTCAAGTGAGGTGTAAACTTTGCGGGATGCCGGTCCGGTATCAATAATCTTTTCATACCATCTATTGTTGATGCAGGGCAGTTCAATCAATTCCATCCTCCTAAACCCTGATTGAAACCCGCCCTGTTTTTTTCTGATACTCTCTTTCTCTTTACACCGACAGATCCAGATATATCGCCAGCTCGCTTTCCAGCGTTTTACCCGCGATTTCCATATCAATATCAATGTATTCCATCGTGGTCGCCAGACTGCGGTGCCCCAGCAGGCCTCTGACCAGTTGCAGATTACGGTCGGGGGCTTTCATCAGCTCCGTTGCCAGGGTATGACGAAAACGGTGGGGAGAGACGGCAAAACCACACGCTTTCGACAAGCGATTGAAGAAAGAACGAATATGCTGCCTTTCTTTATCGGGGTTATACTGGTAACTGGTCATCCGCCCGTGGTAACGAAAACTCAGACGGGTTAAATCAAACAGCGGATCATCGTCTTTCGCCCCACAGGCTTTCGCGCGTTCAAGGAGTTGCGCCAGGCGGGGCTTGAGTGGCGGGATCATCGGTACCCGCCACTCACTGTGATTTTTACTGCCTTCCGTACGCAATTCAATATGGTTGCCTTCCAGATTGATATCCCGCAGCCGCAGGTGCAGCAACTGGTTCTGGCGCATGCCGGTTAATCGGAACGTATCCAGCACGGTCAACCAGTACCAAGTAGGATATAACGCACAGCGCCCTCCGCGGGGTTTCACGCCGGATTTTTCTTCCTGTTCATACTGCTGCATCACCAGGTAAATTCGGGTCAGCTGGGGCTTACTCAGAATTTTCTTCTTTTTCTTCCCTTTTTTGACTGCGGCATCCAGAAACGGATTTTTTGTCTGAGGTAATAACTTTTGCTCTATCCCAAAGTTAAAAATAGCCCGGAGATGGGTCACCTTATTATTCCAGGTATGGCAGGATTGTTTTTTTTCATTCAGTAAATAGCGCCGCCACCGGAGTACATCCCGCCCGGTAACACTTTCAGGCGGCACCGCTTCGCCCAAAAATTGAGAAAACCCCTTAGCCACTTTCTTATAACTCCATTCTGATGCCGGGCGTAACATATGCGAGAAAAAGTATTCCTCCAGTAATGCTTCCCAGTCCATTTTTACTTCTGCGTACATCATCTCTTTCCTGTTATCAACAACATGGCAATACTGCTTACGGGTGGTCTATTAAGCAGCCAATAAATCCCCGGAAAACCCGTCACCAATCGAAATTATTTCACTGTTAATATCATGACGACTGACTCCCGGTGGGAGCAACACTTTCTGGCTTCCTTCACGGATGTTTGTTCAATTTCAAATCGTTATCGTTCTCATTTACATCAATTGACAATGAAACTTCATCATTTGATTGAAATAATGACAATAATGTCTGTGTGTCATCAGATGTGGATTGACCGACAGAGGATAAAGTGGCTGATACGGGAAACGGCGAAACCCCATCAGAACCTGTTGGTACTAAGGTTGCCGACGGCGGCTCAGAAGATGCAGCCGGTTTCAGCAACGGGGACTGCACTTGTGTGGCGGCCTCCTGGAGCAGCGAATCCACTAACGGCACGGCGGAGGGATGCCCGCCCAGCTGTAAGGCCAGGCAGTGCCAGGCTTCCGGCACCAGAAATAACCAGCTCACCGCCTCTTCCGGCAGTAAACGGGCGGCCATCATGGCTTCCAGTGGCACAGACAAATCTGGCAGGGATGACCGGAATCGGAAACGAAAGCGACGTGCGGGCATCCACAGCCCCGGCTGCCAGTGATGTCCGTCTTCCAGCTCCCCGTCCAGTTGCCGCAACAATGGCAGGTGATAAAACAATGCCGCCCAGAACACCACCGCCTGCCATAACAGACTCTGTGCCGCCTGCGTTTCCGGTGCCACCCCCGGCGGGAACAGATGACCTTTCGCCAGCCGCACGGCACAGGTGGTAAACTTTAGCGTCAGGTCAGCAAATCCCCCTGCCCCTGACCAGTCGCCTTCCGGTGTGGCGGGCACCTGCTGCACACTGCCCAGCAATTGCTTCACCGGCGCGAGATAAAAACGCTGATACAGCCCTTCGGGCAGGGCACTGTTTTGCCATAATTGCTGAAGACACTGACGGCGCAGGGAGGTGGCCAGTAACTCGTCAGCGGATTGCGGCCGGAAATAGCCCCGGCTGTCACGAATGACTTCCGATTGTTGTTCGGGTAATTGTTGTGGTGTGGCAGGCTGGCGGGCAAAATGGG
>NZ_JBEBMB010000079.1:0-20325 GCF_040081915.1 Xenorhabdus sp. SGI240 | reverse complement strand
TTCGAAAATCTAGACTGTAACCCATTTCACTTTATGCCTTGTCATTTTGGATTTGGATATTATGACATATTAGTATGATTTTGCTATACATATATAGGTAATGAGCTAACTTCACCTGATGATAGTGTGAAAAGAACATATAATATGCCTGTGGTTTTCTCAAGTTTTGCTGATATAAAGCAAGATCCTAAACTTGAACATTCTGACGATGAAGAAAAACCAAACCATGAGAATATTACTCAAAGAGATGTATCTAATTATGCTGTCAGTGGGTGTCAATTATATGTAAAATTTTTGTGTACTAATGATGAAAATGATCCCTCTTATCCTCTTTGGGGTGAAAAAATATATTTAAGAATGTATATTAGTTCAGCAAATCAGAATTTTAATAAGATATTTTCAGTTGTTGCTCCTCATGCTCCAGATAAACCAGGAGGGAAATTGTCGACGGTCATCATTAAAATTGATTCACCAGAGCTTAATGATGTGAAGGGATATGTGACTGGAGGGGCAGGAAAGATTTACTTTGAATATTATATCATTGATCCAGTTACTCATGAAAAGATACATAGTAATTATTGGAGAAATAAAATCATGACAAGTGATTAATACCGACAATTATATTAGGCTGTCTCTATGTTAGTAATATTTGATACAATATATAGAAACAGCCATTTTACCTATTATTGTCATTTTACATTTCCGTTAAGTTGTGTACGTGCATGGAAATCGTTTAAATATATTCTCACAGAGCTATTTTAACACCTACTCTGTGTGCTAGTATATCGGCCGAGTTAGGCAAATGTACCGGATACATTTTGAAAATGTGACCTTAAATCTGTACACATCTTGCGGAGTGAAGCAAGGATTTGTTTCTAACGTACTAATTAATATGAATTTGATATAATGCAAGTGATCTTTCGTGTGGGTCACCACTGTATATTAAGGATTTTAAATGCCTGTAATTACTCTTCCTGACGGTAGTCAACGTCAATTTGAGCATGCTGTTTCCGTAATGGATGTGGCTCGTGATATCGGTGCTGGTTTGGCAAAAGCGTGTATTGCTGGCCGTGTTAATGGTGAATTGGTTGATGCGTGTGAATTAATTGAGACCGATGCCAATCTTGCCATTATCACCAGCAAGAATGAAGAAGGTTTGGAAATTATCCGTCATTCATGCGCACATTTGTTGGGCCATGCAATTAAGCAGTTGTGGCCTGATACGAAAATGGCTATCGGTCCTGTTATTGATAATGGTTTCTACTATGACGTCGATTTAGATCGCGCTTTGACACAGGAAGATATCGAGCTGCTTGAAAAACGTATGCTGGAACTTGCCGTAAAAGATTACGATGTCATCAAAAAAAGAGTTGGCTGGCAAGAAGCGCGTGACACATTTGCAGCTCGCAGTGAAGAGTATAAAATCCAGATTTTGGACGAAAATATTAGTCGTGATGATCGTCCTGGTCTGTATCACCATGAAGAATACGTTGATATGTGCCGTGGGCCGCATGTTCCTAACATGCGTTTTTGCCATCACTTTAAACTGCAAAAAGTTGCAGGAGCATACTGGCGCGGTAACAGTGACAACAAAATGTTGCAGCGTATTTATGGTACTGCATGGGCGGATAAGAAACAGCTTAATGCCTATTTACAGCGTTTGGAAGAAGCAGCAAAACGCGATCACCGTAAAATTGGTAAGCAGCTTGACCTGTATCATATGCAGGAAGAAGCACCAGGCATGGCATTTTGGCATAATGATGGCTGGACAATTTTCCGTGAATTAGAAACTTTCGTCCGCACAAAGCTCAAAGATTACCAATACCAGGAAGTAAAAGGCCCATTTATGATGGACCGTATCCTGTGGGAAAAAACCGGGCACTGGGAAAATTATAAAGAAAACATGTTCACTACTTCATCGGAAAACCGCGAATATTGCGTAAAACCGATGAATTGCCCAGGCCATGTTCAGATTTTCAACCAAGGGTTGAAATCTTATCGTGACTTGCCGTTGCGGATGGCTGAGTTTGGTAGCTGTCATCGTAACGAACCCTCTGGCGCTTTACATGGTTTGATGCGTGTACGCGGTTTTACGCAAGATGATGCGCATATTTTCTGTACTGAAGATCAGATCCTTCAAGAAGTCAGTAGCTGTATCAAAATGATTTATGATGTGTACGGCACATTTGGCTTTGAGAAGATTGTTGTTAAATTATCAACACGCCCGGAAAAACGGATTGGTACGGAAAAACAGTGGGATGAAGCAGAAGCGGATCTTGCTGAAGCATTAATCCAAAATGGTATTGAATTTGAATACCAGCCGGGTGAAGGGGCATTTTATGGCCCTAAAATTGAATTTACTCTCTATGATTGTTTGGATCGTGCGTGGCAATGTGGTACTGTGCAACTCGATTTTTCACTGCCAGCACGCCTGAGTGCGTCATATGTAGGTGAAAATAATGAACGCAAGGTTCCTGTGATGATTCACCGTGCGGTTCTGGGATCACTGGAACGGTTTATTGGTATCCTGACAGAAGAGTATGCTGGGTTTTTCCCAACATGGTTGGCACCTCAGCAGGTCGTCGTTATGAATATTACTGATGGCCAGTCAGATTATGTACAGGAATTGGTTAAAAAACTTCAAGATGCAGGCATTCGTGCAAAAGCAGACTTGAGAAACGAGAAGATTGGTTTTAAAATCCGTGAACACACTCTGCGTCGTGTGCCTTACATGTTTGTTTGTGGTGACAAAGAAGTCGAATCAGGAAAAGCATCCGTTCGTACTCGCCGCGGCAAAGATTTAGGTAGCATTGAAATCAGTGAGTTTACAGAAAAACTGCTGACAGAAATACGCAGTCGTAATCTTCACCAATTGGAGGTATAAGGTATTAAAGGCGGAAAAAGAATTCAACCGGCGCGCCCAAATCGCATTAATGAAGAGATTCGCGCGTCTGAAGTTCGTTTAACTGGATTAGATGGCGAACAGATTGGTATTGTCAGTCTGAGGGAAGCTCTCGAAAAAGCTGAGGAAGCTGGTGTTGATTTAGTTGAAATCAGCCCAAATGCCGAACCGCCGGTTTGTCGTATTATGGATTACGGCAAGTTCCTCTATGAAAAGAGTAAGTCAGTCAAAGAACAGAAAAAGAAACAAAAAGTTATTCAGGTCAAGGAAATTAAATTCCGTCCTGGTACAGATGAAGGCGACTATCAGGTCAAACTACGCAACCTGATTCGTTTTCTGGAAGATGGCGATAAAGCCAAAATCACCCTGCGTTTCCGTGGGCGTGAAATGGCGCACCAACAGATTGGTATTGAGATGCTTAACCGTATCCGTGACGATCTGAATGAACTGGCTGTGGTCGAATCCTTCCCAACGAAGGTTGAAGGCCGCCAGATGATCATGGTGCTCGCTCCTAAGAAGAAATAGTCAGGCAAACAAGTAATGGACTCCAGTTAATTATGGCTGGAGTCCATTCGCCTTACTAGTTCGTTGTAATTAACAATGCGAAGTGGAAATTAAAATGCCAAAGATTAAAACAGTACGCGGCGCAGCTAAACGCTTCAAAAAAACTGCAAGTGGCGGTTTCAAGCGTAAGCACGCTAACCTTCGTCATATTCTGACTAAAAAATCAACCAAGCGTAAGCGTCATTTACGTCCAAAAGGCATGGTCTCCAAAGGTGATCTGGGCCTGGTTGTTGCTTGTCTGCCATACGCATAAGCAGATTTTTTTAGATTAGAACTCAGAGACGATAGGAGAAGTATATGGCTCGCGTAAAACGTGGTGTTATTGCCCGTGCACGTCACAAGAAAATTTTGAAACAAGCGAAAGGTTACTACGGTGCTCGTTCGCGCGTTTATCGTGTTGCTTTCCAGGCTGTTATCAAAGCTGGTCAGTACGCTTACCGTGACCGCCGTCAGCGTAAACGTCAATTCCGTCAACTGTGGATTGCACGTATCAACGCTGCTGCACGTCAGAACGGCATGTCTTACAGCCGTTTCATCAATGGCCTGAAAAAGGCTTCGATTGAAATCGACCGTAAGATCTTGGCTGACATCGCTGTATTCGACAAAGTAGCATTCGCTGCTTTGGTTGAAAAAGCGAAGGGCGCTCTGGCATAAGTCAGGTTAAAAGAGGGAGCTTGCTCCCTCTTTTACTTTTCTCCAAGAGATTAGATAATATCTGCGATCAGAGAGTATTGTGGTTAAGATTGCGATTAGTGAGTGCAAGAAGGTACAGGAGAAAGAACACAAATGATAAAGTTAGCCTTTTTTCGTTTCTTTTTTTACTTTAGCACCTGAAAGCAGGGGGCTTCGCGCGTAAGAAAAGAAACGAAAAATAGCGCTTGAGCCTCCAGTGTGGAGGCTTTTTTATTTTTATGGCCTCATTAATTGATAACATGAGGACATAGTCGATAACAACTAAAGGGCCATCAGGCCAAAGGAAGAGGAAAACGATGTCACATCTTACTGAGCTGGTTGCAAAGGCAAAAACAGCCGTGGAAGAAGCCCAGGATGTTGCCGCGTTGGATTTGGTGCGAGTTGAATACCTGGGAAAAAAAGGCCATTTAACCCTCCAGATGTCATCACTGCGTGACTTACCAGCCGAGGAACGTCCAGCGGCAGGGGCTGTTATTAATCAGGCGAAACAAGAAGTTCAAGAAGCTTTGAATGTGCGTAAAGCAAAGCTGGAAGCTGATATTCTGAATGCGCGTTTGTCAGCAGAAAAAATTGATGTTTCATTGCCTGGTCGTCGTATGGAAAATGGTGGCTTGCACCCTGTTACCCGCACGATTGAACGTATTGAAACTTTCTTTGGCGAGTTGGGTTTTTCTGTTGAATCAGGCCCGGAAATCGAAGATGACTATCATAACTTTGATGCTCTGAATATTCCTGCACACCATCCTGCGCGTGCTGATCACGATACTTTCTGGTTTGATGCGACGCGTTTGCTACGTACTCAGACTTCTGGGGTACAGATCCGTACCATGAAAGAGCGTCAGCCACCCATCCGCATTATTGCGCCAGGACGTGTATACCGTAATGATTACGATCAGACACATACCCCGATGTTTCATCAGATAGAAGGGCTGATCGTTGATAAAAATATCAGTTTTACCAACCTGAAAGGTACATTGCATGACTTTTTGAATAACTTCTTTGAAGAGGATATGCAGATACGTTTCCGTCCTTCTTATTTTCCATTTACAGAACCTTCCGCAGAAGTTGATGTGATGGGAAAAAATGGGAAATGGTTAGAGGTTTTGGGTTGCGGTATGGTGCATCCTAACGTATTACGCAATGTGGGTATTGATCCTGAAATCTATTCTGGTTTTGCCTTTGGCATGGGAATGGAGCGTCTGACCATGCTGCGTTATGGTGTTACAGATTTGCGTGCATTCTTCGAAAATGATTTACGTTTCCTCAAACAATTTAAATAAGGCGGGTATATCTCATGAAATTCAGTGAACTCTGGTTACGCGAGTGGGCAAACCCAGCCATTAATAGTGAAGCATTGTCTGATCAAATCACCATGGCGGGTTTGGAAGTTGATGGTGTTGAAAAAGTGGCAGGTCAATTCCACGGTGTATTTGTTGGTGAAGTTGTTGAGTGTGGACAACATCCAAATGCAGATAAGTTACGTGTCACAAAAGTTAATGTCGGTGGTGAACGTCTGTTAGACATTGTCTGTGGCGCACCGAATTGTCGTCAAGGGCTGCGTGTTGCTGTTGCGACAGTGGGGGCTGTGCTGCCCGGTGATTTCAAAATTAAGCCGGCGAAATTGCGGGGCGAGCCGTCAGAAGGCATGCTGTGTTCATTTGCTGAACTCGGTATTGCTGATGATCAGGATGGCATTATTGAACTGCCAGCAGAAGCTCCGATAGGTGTTGATCTGCGTGATTACATGAAATTGGACGATAATGCGATTGAAATCAGCATTACACCAAACCGTGCTGACTGCCTGAGTATCATGGGAGTTGCCCGTGACGTTGCGGTTATCAATAAATTGCCCATGACAGAGCCGAAAATCGAAGCGGTTAAACCCACTACAGATGCAACATTCCCTATTCGTGTTGATGCGCCTGAAGCTTGTCCACGCTATTTGGGGCGTGTGATCAAGAATGTGAACATCAAGGCGATCACCCCATTGTGGATGTGCGAAAAGCTGCGTCGTGGTGGTGTTCGTTCCATTGATCCGGTTGTTGATATCACCAACTATGTTTTGCTCGAATTGGGCCAACCATTACACGCGTTCGATTTGGAACGTTTGCATGGTTCAATTATCGTTCGCTTTGCTGAACAAGGTGAAAAACTTACTCTGCTAGATGGTAATGAAGTAGAGCTTTCTGCTGAAACACTAGTTATTTCTGATGAAAAACAACCGGTTGCTATGGCAGGGATTTTCGGCGGGGAATATTCTGGTGTTAATGCAGAAACACAGCATATTATGCTAGAATGTGCATTCTTCGCACCACTGGCAATTACTGGCCGTGCTCGCCGTTATGGTTTGCATACTGATGCTTCCCACCGTTTTGAACGTGGTGTTGATCCACAGCTCCAGCATAAAGCGATGGAATATGCCACCCAGTTATTGATCGACATCTGTGGTGGAGAAGCTGGGGAAGTCGTTGATGTTACTAGCGAATCTCACTTACCAAAACCAGCAACGATTACGCTTAATCGCCATAAATTGGATCGCTTGATTGGTCATCATGTTGCTGATGAACAAGTAACCGATATCCTGACGCGTTTAGGTTGCAAGGTCACTGTCCAGAATGGAAGCTGGCAAGCGGTTGCCCCTGGCTGGCGTTTTGATATGCAAATCGAGGAAGATCTTGTTGAAGAGGTCGCCCGTATTTACGGTTATAACAACATTCCTGACGTTCCAGTGCGTGCAGATCTGATTATGACTTCACATCGTGAAGCTGATTTGCCATTGAAACGGGTTAAAACCATGCTGGTGGACAGAGGTTATCAAGAAGCGATTACTTATAGTTTCGTTGATCCTAAGATTCAGAAACATCTTCACCCGCAGGAAGAAGCGTTAATTTTGCCTAATCCAATTTCGGCAGATATGTCTGCAATGCGTCTGTCCTTGTTGACAGGATTACTGACAACTGTCGCCTATAATCAGAACCGTCAGCAAAACCGTGTCCGCTTATTCGAAACAGGGTTGCGTTTTGTGCCGGATGAAAATGCGGAACATGGCATCCGTCAGGAATTAATGCTTGGTGGTGTTATTGCGGGAAACCGTTTCGAAGAGCACTGGTCGATTGAAAAACAATCAGTTGATTTCTTTGATTTGAAGGGTGATTTAGAATCTGTTTTAGAACTGACAGGTAAACTATCTGGTATTTCCTTTAAGGCAGAAGAACATCCTGCTTTACATCCCGGACAAAGCGCTGGGATTTATCTGGAAAATAATTACATTGGCTATATCGGTGTTGTTCATCCAGAACTGGAGCGTAAACTTGACTTAAACGGCCGTACCGTGGTATTCGAGTTATTATGGACTGGTCTGGTAGACCGCGTGATCCCTGAGATAAAGGAAGTTTCTCGCTTCCCATCTAACCGTCGCGATATCGCCATTGTTGTGCCTGAAAATGTAGCCGCAGAAGATGTTCTGGCTGAATGTAAGAAAGTTGGCGTAAATCATATAGTTGGCATAAACTTATTTGACGTGTATTGTGGTAAAGGTGTCGCGGAAGGTTACAAGAGCCTTGCTATTAGCTTAATCTTGCAGGATACCATGCGTACACTGGAAGAAGAAGAAATTGCTGCGACCGTCAACACATGCGTTGCTGCACTAGAACAGCGATTCCAAGCATCCTTGAGGGACTGAACTTATGGCGCTTACTAAAGCTGAAATGTCAGAAAATCTGTTTGAGAAACTGGGTATTAGCAAGCGTGACGCTAAAGATCTGGTAGAAATATTCTTTGAAGAAGTTCGTCGTTCTTTGGAGAATGGGGAGCAAGTGAAATTATCTGGATTTGGCAACTTTGATTTGCGAGACAAAAATCAACGTCCAGGCCGTAATCCAAAAACAGGTGAAGATATTCCGATTACGGCTCGCCGTGTTGTCACTTTTCGCCCTGGTCAAAAACTGAAAAACAGAGTGGAAAAAGCGTTACCCAAAGAATAAATACATAAAAAGGCCGCATCTTGCGGTCTTTTTCTTATCTTCTCTATTTCATTGTACCCAATGAAAAGCGTACTTATTTTCTAAATGGTCTCACAAATGCGCTCTGTTTATGAGTTGATCACCTATCAGAGAAAACGTAACCATCGAGTGATGGCGGTTTTGTCTGTTCTATTCGTTATTCTGTTTATCTTGTCATTATGTGCCGGTGAAATCTGGTTTTGGCCTGATCAATGGTTATCGGAGCCTGCCCGGTTATTTATTTGGCAGTTGAGATTGCCCAGGGCGATTGCCGTTATGGTAGTTGGTGCAAGTTTAGCCCTGTCAGGAGCAATTATGCAGGCTCTGTTCGAAAACCCGTTAGCGGAGCCGGGATTGCTTGGGATCAGTAATGGTGCCGGTGTTGTCGTAGTAGGTTTAATACTGATCTTTCATGGTATTGCCCCATTGTGGTTATTAAGTGTTGGTGCAGTATTTGGGGCATTTTTCATGACCGCTATTTTGCTGGGATTTTCCAGAAAACATCAAGTGACCAATACCCGTCTGTTATTGATTGGGGTTGCTTTTGGGGTGGTCTTTGGTGCGTTGATGACATGGATGGTTTATTTCAGTACAAGTCTGGATCTCCGGCAATTGATGTATTGGATGATGGGAAGTTTCAGCGGTGTTGATTGGCGTCAAAAATGGCTGATTGTTGCATTGCTTCCTGCCATCTTATGGTTAAGCAGCAAAGGTAACATTTTGAATTACCTCTCTCTTGGGGAGTTACAGGCCCGGCAACTAGGGATTTCCCATCATCAATGGCGTAACGTATTTGTATCGGTCATTGGATTATTAGTTGGTTTGAGTGTTGCCCTTGCGGGAGCAATCAGTTTTATCGGTTTGGTTATTCCCCATATATTGAGATTGATTGGTTTGACCGATCATAAGGCATTACTTCCGGCCAGTGTATTGGCGGGAGGCAGTGGTTTACTGCTGGCAGATTTAATTTCCCGTCTGTCATTATCCCACGCAGAAGTGCCGATAGGCGTTGTCACCGTAACGTTAGGCTCCCCCATTTTTATATGGCTGTTATTAAGAACACGTCACTATTAAGACATACCAAACTAACCTGCTAATGCAAGATAAGGAGATGAGGGTAACAACATGATCGGTCAGCCGATTTTGGAATTGGATGATGTTACTGTCAACAACAGATTGAGTTCATTGTCTGAGTCTGTTACGGCGGGGCAACAGATTCATTTGGTGGGGCTTAATGGTTCAGGAAAAAGTACGCTGCTTGCAGCAATTGCGGGAGTTTTATCCTATAGCGGCACTATTTGTTTGCATGGCCGAAACTTGCAGGATTACCGCCAGCACGAATTGGCAAAGCGTCGGGCCTGGTGCTCTCAATCTTCTTCTGTTCCTATCATGCCGGTTTTTCAGTATTTAGATATGTTCCGCCCTGAGTGTGCACCATTGGCTCAAAGTGAACATGTGTTGTGTGCACTTTGCCAGCAAATGAAGCTTCTGCCATTGCTGACTTCATCAATTGGTCAACTCTCAGGTGGAGAGTGGCAGCGTGTCAGATTGGCGGGCACGTTTTTTCAGATATGGCCGGATCTGAATCCCGATGGGAGCTTACTCTTACTTGACGAGCCGACAAATAATCTTGATATCACCCAACAAGCCGTTTTAGATGAGTTAATAAAAAAATTCTGTGCATTGGGGGGAACGGTATTATTGAGTAGTCATGATCTTAACCACACGTATGAACAGGCAACAGAGGTATGGCTGCTCTCGCATGGAAAATTGTTAGTATCGGGTATACCAGAGAATGTAATGACAGAACGAAATTTATCAGAAGTTTTTGAGGCAAATATTGGACATATCAGAAATGCCAGCTATAAATTATGGAGGGTTAACCACGTATAATTTCTGTCAGTGAAATCCACCATAATCACTGCCTGCTATCTGTTTTTGATGCCTGGTTGACCACAATTTGCTTTTTGTTTATGTTTCGTTCAAAAATCATCTCCTAGAATCGATTGATTATAAAACAATTTGGGATAGACAAGGCACAAGGCGGTTATGGATAATTTTTTGCCATTTTCTCGTCCTGCAATTGGCGGCGAAGAGATAGAAGCGATAGAGAAAGTTTTACACTCAGGTTGGATTACTACAGGCCCACAAAACCATCAGTTAGAGCAAGATTTTTCTCTCATGTTTGGCTGCAAACATGCAATTGCTCTGTGTTCCGCGACGGCGGGAATGCATTTGGCTTTGCTGGCTCTCGGCATAGGCCCAGGTGATGAAGTCATTACGCCTTCCCAAACTTGGGTTTCCACTATCAATATGATTTGTTTGCTGGGCGCTGAACCTGTCATGGTTGATGTTGACCGTGATACATTAATGGTCAGCGCAGAAACCATCAAAAAAGCGATTACCCCCAAAACCAAAGCAATTATTCCCGTTCATTATGCCGGAGCGCCTTGTGACCTTGACGCTCTCCGCGCTGTAGCTCAAAAAGCGAACATTCCCCTGATTGAAGATGCAGCCCATGCTGTCGGCACCCGTTATAAAAATGAATGGGTCGGAGAGCGGGGTACTGCAATCTTTTCTTTCCATGCGATTAAAAACATGACCTGCGCCGAAGGCGGCATGTTGGTCACAGATGATGATGAACTTGCCCAACGGATCCGTTGCTTAAAATTTCATGGTTTAGCTGTTGACGCTTTTGACAGACAAATTCAGGGTAGGAAACCTCAAGCGGAAGTGATTGAGCCGGGTTTTAAATACAACCTATCGGATATTCATGCAGCGATGGCAGTTGTGCAACTAGGCAAACTGACATCAATGAATGCACGTCGTCGGGAGTTGGTGGCTCGCTATTTTGCCGCTCTTATCAACTCACCATTACAAATGCTGAAAGTTCCCGAATATGCGCATTTGCATTCTCATCATCTTTTTATGGTACGTGTTGACAAAGATCTCTGTGGCATTGACCGCGATACTTTTATGGCACGACTAAAGGATAGAAATATTGGCACAGGTTTGCATTTCAGAGCCGCGCATACACAAAAATATTATCGTGAGCGTTATCCACAACTCTCCCTGCCTGTATCTGAGTGGAATTCATCAACACTGTGTTCATTACCTCTTTTTCCAGATATGAGCAATGACGATGTAGATCGTGTCGTGAATGTGATAACTGAAATTCTTTCGGAGCATAAGTAAGTGACATTTGAGAAGATCAAAAAAGTTTCAGTCGTTATTCCTGTTTATAACGAAGAAGAAAGTTTACCCCAGTTATTGGAAAGAACGCTCGCAGCGTGCCAAAAATTAGAACAGAAATACGAATTAATCCTGGTCGATGATGGTAGCCATGATAGTTCTGTCGAGATCTTAACTCAGACGGCTGAATCTCCAGAAAATCATGTGATTGCGATTTTGCTTAACCGTAATTATGGGCAACATTCAGCCATTATGGCCGGTTTCCATCAAGCTGACGGCGATCTGATTATTACACTTGATGCTGATTTGCAAAACCCGCCAGAAGAAATTCCTCGTTTAGTTAAAACGGCGGAAGAGGGATATGACGTCGTGGGTACACGTCGTCTTCATCGGCAGGACTCTTGGTTCCGTAAAACCGCTTCTAAAATAATCAATGCGATGATAACTAAGGCGACGGGGCGTTCAATGGGAGATTATGGTTGCATGTTACGCGCCTATCGACGTCATATTGTACAAGCAATGCTTCAATGCCATGAACGCAGCACATTTATTCCCATCCTTGCTAACACCTTTGCCCGCAGAACAATAGAAATTGACGTCGCCCATGCAGAGCGTGAGTTTGGGGATTCTAAGTACAATTTTATGAAACTGATAAACCTGATGTATGACCTTCTGACGTGCTTAACCACTGCACCATTGCGGCTACTGAGTGTCGCGGGAAGTATCATTGCCATAACAGGTTTCTTGTTGGCGGTATTATTGATTGTTCTACGCCTTATATTTGGCTCAATGTGGGCTGCTGAAGGGGTGTTTACCCTGTTTGCTATTCTTTTCATGTTCCTTGGAGCACAGTTCGTCGCCATGGGACTGTTGGGTGAATACATTGGTCGAATATATAACGATGTTCGTGCTCGCCCGCGCTATTTTATTCAAAAAGTGGTCGGAGTTAAGAAGACTAACGACAATCAGGAAGAAAGCTAATGAAAGCAGTTATTTTTGCCTATCACGATATTGGTTGTGTCGGACTTAATGCATTAGTTAAAGCGGGTTTTGATGTTCAGGCCGTATTCACTCACACTGATAATCCAAATGAAAATCACTTTTTCTCTTCTGTTGCCCGTATCGGTGCTGATTTGGATTTACCCGTGTTTGCGCCAGAAAATGTGAATCACCCACTTTGGGTTGAACGCATTCGAGAGATGCAACCAGATGTTATTTTCTCTTTTTACTATCGCAACATGCTTAACCAGGAAATTCTGTCACTGGCTGAAAAAGGGGCATTTAACCTTCATGGCTCCTTGTTACCGAAATATCGTGGCCGTGCTCCCGTTAACTGGGTAGTACTCAATGGAGAGACCGAAACCGGTGTAACATTACATAAAATGCTGGAGAAGCCAGATGCGGGAGATATTGTCGCGCAACAGGCTGTACAGATTGCTGAAAATGATACTTCCTTGATAATTCATGGAAAAATACGTGAAGCGGCCGTTGAATTATTGGATAGTATTCTGCCTCAAATAAAATCCGGTCATTATCCATCAATTCCACAGGATGAAAGCCAGGCTACTTATTTTGGCCGTCGCACCGCTGAAGATGGTGAAATAGTATGGAATAAGTCTGCCCAAGAGATCAATAACTTAGTTAGGGCAGTAACAGAACCCTATCCGGGGGCATTTACTTTTCTCGGTGAACGTAAGATGACGATTTGGCGTTCACGACCGCTTAATCAGTCCCACGGAAAACGCCCAGGAACCGTAATCTCGACTGATCCCTTTGTGATTGCTTGTGGTGAAGGTACGCTGGAAATTATTAGCGGGCAAGGAGAGTCAGGGCTTTATGTTCAGGGTAATCGATTAGCTCTTGAAATGGGCGTTGTGGCTGGGGTTTATGTTGGCCCTAAAGCAACAGCTCAAATCAGTCGTCGTAAGCGCGTACTCATTTTAGGCGTCAATGGGTTCATTGGTAATCATCTGACTGAACGCTTGTTGAGTGATGGCAATTATGACATTTACGGGATGGATATTGGCTCTTCGGCGATTGAGCGATTTATTGGTAATCCTCGCTTTCACTTTATTGAAGGTGATATCAGCATTCATACTGAATGGATTGAATATCACATCAAAAAATGTGATGTCATCCTGCCATTAGTGGCAATCGCAACGCCGATTGAATATACCCGTAATCCGTTGCGAGTCTTTGAACTGGATTTTGAAGAGAACCTTAAAATTGTTCGGTATTGTGTTAAATACAATAAACGGATTATTTTCCCATCCACATCCGAAGTTTATGGTATGTGTGATGATAAAGAATTTGATGAAGATACTTCGCGCCTGATTGTTGGGCCTATTAATAAACAGCGTTGGATCTATTCAGTTTCAAAACAACTACTTGATCGAGTTATTTGGGCATATGGCACACAACAGGGCCTGAAATTTACTTTATTCCGTCCATTTAACTGGATGGGACCAAGACTGGATAACTTAAATTCAGCGCGCATTGGTAGTTCAAGAGCGATTACCCAATTGATTTTGAACCTGGTGGAAGGCTCGCCGATTAAACTGGTGGATGGGGGAGAACAAAAACGCTGTTTCACTGATATCCATGATGGTATCGAAGCCCTGTTTAGGATCATTGAAAACCGTGGTGGGCTATGTGATAGCCAAATAATCAATATCGGTAATCCAATAAATGAAGCGAGCATTCGCCAGTTGGCTGAAATGTTATTAGACAGCTTCGAACAACATGATTTGCGAGGCCACTTTCCCCCATTTGCAGGGTTTAAGAAGATCGAAAGCAGCAGCTATTATGGACGAGGCTATCAGGATGTCGCGCACCGTAAACCCAGTATTAAAAATGCAGAGCGTCTGTTAGGTTGGAAACCCACTATTGATATGCAGCAAACCATTGATGAAACATTGGATTTCTTTCTGCGTGGAGCAGTTGAAGAATCCAAAGGGAAACACTAAAAAGTCAATTGGAAAACAGAGGAAGAGAGCGGGAATAACAGAATGAAAAAAGTGGGTTTGAGAATTGATGTGGACACTTATCAAGGCACTAAGGAAGGTGTACCACGGTTGCTTGAAATTTTACAAAAGCACCATATTCAAGCCAGCTTTTTCTTCAGTGTTGGCCCGGACAATATGGGGCGTCATTTATGGCGCCTGTTGCGTCCGAAGTTTCTCTGGAAGATGCTGAGATCAAATGCGGTGTCTCTTTATGGCCTGGATATTTTATTGGCGGGTACAGCCTGGCCGGGGAAAAAAATCGCAAAAGATTTAGGGCATTTGATGAAGCAAACAATGGATGCAGGCCATGAAGTTGGTTTACATGCATGGGATCATCAAGGTTGGCAGGCAAAAGCAGGGCGTTGGTCGGAGAATGAATTAACAGAACAAGTGAAGTTAGGTGTTGAGGCGTTGGAAAAGGCAACAGGAAAAGCCGTGACATGTTCAGCTGTCGCGGGTTGGCGAGCCGATGAACGAGTGCTGGCTGTTAAACAATATTTTGGCTTTAATTACAACAGTGATTGCCGTGGAACACACCCATTCAGGCCACTTTTGCCCGATGGCAACTTGGGAACCGTACAAATTCCTGTCACATTACCTACCTATGATGAAGTTGTTGGAACACAAGTCAGCGATGCAGATTTTAATCACTTTATCCTTGACGCGATTAAAAATGATCATGGGGTTCCTGTTTATACGATCCATACCGAAGTTGAAGGGATGTCGAAATCTTCACAATTTGAGACATTGCTGGACATGCTTCATCAACGCGATATTCAGTTCTGTAAATTAAGCCATCTGTTACCAGAAAATAGGGATACACTCCCTGTTGGAAAAATTGTTCGTTCGGATTTTCCTGGTCGTGAAGGTTGGTTAGGTTGCCAACAAGAGGTAAACATAAGATGTTGAACACCCGAACGAGTAAAACAGGAGCCGTTCTGATGGCTCTTTTTTTTATTCTTACTTACTTATTGCCTCTGGATAGTCGTTTATTATGGCAGCCGGATGAAACGCGGTATGCTGAAATTAGCCGGGAAATGCTACAACGTGGGGATTGGATCGTACCTTACTTCTTGGATATCCGCTATTTTGAAAAACCAGTAGCAGGCTATTGGATCAACAATATTAGCCAGTGGATTTTTGGTGACAATAATTTTGCTGTCCGTTTTGGTTCCGTGCTTAGTATCCTAATCAGCGTATTGCTTCTTTATCGTTTGGCAATGATGATGTGGCAATGCCGCCAGACTGCTTTCGTTTCCGGCCTGATTTACATTTCCATGTTTATTGTTTTTTCCATTGGCACCTACAGTGTCCTTGATCCTATGTTTTCTTTATGGATTACAGCGGGGATCGTGAGCTGCTATTGGGCGCTTAAGGCGGTGGCTATCCGAGAACGAATTTTGGCATGGTCTGTTCTGGGGTTGACCTGTGGGATGGCTTTTATGACAAAAGGATTTCTGGCATTGGCGTTACCTGTGATTGCCATACTACCCATTACGATATACCAAAGACGCTTTTGGGAAATGGTTCGTTTCGGTCCTCTTGCCGTGATTTTTGCTGTTTTAATCAGCTTGCCGTGGGTGATTGCGATTGCCGTGCGTGAGCCGGATTACTGGCATTATTTCTTTTGGGTAGAGCATATACAGCGTTTTGCTTCTGAGAAAGCTCAACATATTGCCCCTGTTTGGTATTACTTGCCTGTATTGATCTTAGGCGTGATCCCGTGGCTAGGGTTACTACCAGGCGCTTTAATCAAAAGCTGGAAGGAGAAAAAAAGTCACCCAGAAATGTTTTTTTTGTTTTGCTGGTTTGTTGTTCCATTTTTATTTTTCAGCATCGCAAAAGGGAAACTACCCACTTACGTTTTACCCTTTATCGGTCCTTTAGCTTTGATGATGGCAAAATATGCTGTCGATTGTGTCAAAAATGGCAACATGAAGATTGTGAAAATAAATGGATTGGTAAATGTCTTCATTGGATTGCTTGCCATTTTGGTGCTTTTTATTCTGGAAACCTTAAAAAATTCCCCACTTTATCAACCCGACGAATGGCTAAAATGGATTATAGGAATTATTGCCTTTGGTGTTTGGAGTGGGATTGGTTATTTTTGTTTTATTTGCGATGGTAAATATTGGCTATGGGCTGCTGCTTGTTCAGTTATGCTCAACTTATCGATAGGTAGTGCTTTGCCTGATAAAACGATAAATTCGAAACTTCCCCAGCATTTCATTCAGCAAAACGAAAAAGAGTTGTCTGACAGTAAATATATTTTGACTCAATCTGTTGGCGTGGGAGCAGCCATTGCGTGGGAATTGAAACGTAGTGATATTTATATGTTTGATCGTCCTGGGGAATTAGAATATGGCCTTGCTTACCCTGATAGCCAATATCGATATATCACGGAGCAAGAATTTCCTGCGTGGCTAGTGAAAGCACGTAAAAAAGGTCAAGTCGCTATTGTTTTTCTATTACCCTCAGCAGGTGAATTGTCTGAATTACCGGAGCCAGATTTTGTGCGTCGAAATCATAGATTTGTGCTCGTGATTTATAAGAAACAGCCATGAGTAGCAAAATAATATTATTAATTTTGGTTAGTCTGCTTACTTGTGCGGGGCAATTATGCCAGAAGCAGGCGGTTATTTATTGGCAGAAAAAAGATACCCCGTATAACGTGCTATCGATGGCGATATGGCTGTCCACTGCTATTCTTCTGTTGGGAATAGGGATGATATTTTGGTTGCGATTATTACAATTTTTTCCACTGAGCATTGCTTACCCTATGCTTAGTATAAATTTTGTCATAGTGACTTTAATTGGGCAGTTCCTGTATCAGGAAAAGGTGGGGTTAAAGCACTGGATGGGGGTTTTTGCCATTATGTTCGGGATCTTATTGATGAGTTTGAGTCAATGAAAGGTTATCTGTGGGGGATGGCGAGTGTCTTGCTGATCACTGTAGCGCAATTGTTATTGAAGTGGGGAGTTGCTCATCTGCCGGAACTTTCGTTATCAATGCATTGGCTGGATATCAACTGGCTTTGGGCAAATCACAATCCTTTGTTGATGATGACGGCCGGATTGGCGGGTTATATACTCTCCATGTTATGTTGGTTTTTCACATTAAAATATCTGCCATTGAATAAAGCGTACCCTATTATTAGCTTGAGTTATGCCTTTGTTTATTTAATGGTGGTTTTATTACCTTGGTTTAGTGAAACTACCTCACTGTTAAAAACGTTGGGAGTTTTTTTCATCTTATTGGGCGTTTGGTTAATCAGCAGACCGGAAACAAAATAGATAAAGTTTGTCGTTTCTACGTGGCGATTGAGGAAAAGTGATGACTGAGGGAAAGCGGATGATAATAAAAGTAAGGTATTTATGCCTGATATTGAGTTTCTTTCTTATAGATTATAGTGCATTTTAAATCAAATAGTTATGACTTATTGGGGTTCTATAGGGGTGCTGTGATAGCGACCCCATATTAGTTTTGACGTCTTTTTGTTAGTTTGCTTGCCTTTTAAAATGAATCCTCTCAATTTCTTTTGCAGCCAGCTCCCTTTGTTCGTCAATGTATGCAGCCAGATCATTCACATGAACGATTCTCGGTGATTTTTGACTGTCAGTTAATTTGTATGTAGGAATATTCAGCTTTCCTTCATTTGCTTTGCGTTCCGCAGTTCCGGGACTCATTTTGAGGTATCTTTCTGCTATGGCCGACAAAGGAATTTGCGAAGTTTCAAATTCCGCCATTAACAAGAACGCCGTGTTCATCTTCATTTCTCAACTCCTTTCCGGTATCCTGCATGCCAGATTGCATCGGTGATATCAGCCGGATCGCCCCATACTGAGGCGATGATTTGTGTGAGATGGAGTGAGTTATTGGTCATTTTCTTCCTCTATAAGCACAGTGATTAGATTGACTTTTATCCCCTGTGATTTCAGATAAGTTTCGCAATGAGAAATGCCCCTGTTATATTCAATCCCTAATTCATCATAGTCATCGCAATCAAGGAAATGAGGTAGCTCAACCGGAGTATTGCCTCTTCCTTTCCAGCCTTCCCAGGTAAAGCATAATTCATCACTGTCACTGATATAGTATTGGTATTCTTCCTGAAAGAAGGCTTTTTCTAACTCTTCCTTGCCCCATGAATAAGTTTCTGTTAACCATTTTTCAAATTGTTCTCTACTGCTCATTTTTGCTTCTTCTTCGCTACTGGAGCAGGAACACCATCCATATAGCACCAGTGTGTGACTTCATCGCATTCGTGTTTGGGTAGCTTTCTAAGCTCTTTCAGGCATTCCCTCGCCACCGTCCTCCTTGCGTTCTCGAATTCGCTAGTCATGGGTTAATACGGCAGGAAATATTACCTTTATGCGATTCCCTTATTACTCCTGAGCGTTCATTGTTAATGGTAAAGAACACGGATTCATTTACTTTCCTATCTTTTTGCTTCACGAAATCTGCTACTAATCCAAATACCATATCAATGTCTTTCTTGTTCGGTACTTCGATTGTTACTTTCATGCTATTTTCCTCAATTGTTCATTGCCGACATTAATCAAATAATCTCGATCAACGGTTGTTATTATTCTGCGTGGGTTAGTTAATGGTCGCCAAATTAGCAATAAACTACCTTTGTTATTTCCATTCACTGGTTTTTGTGTTTCTGCGTTAACAAATGAAATCCGTCCACCCGTTATTAATCTGACCTCATCGACAGTTTCCATTGCTAATTTAAACCAGCCTACAGATGTGTCAGAGGGAACTAGCATCACAACTGGCTGTAACTGTTTCTGACATTCGATAGCGGCTTTCTCTACCCATTTTGGAATATTGCTATAGGGTGGATTACAGAATATTGCACCGTAACTCTCCCAATTACACACCAGTGCATTATCTCGTTCCGTGAGATAATGGGCACACAGGGTATTTTGAGCGTTGGCGGCGGCATCTAAATAAAATCCGAATTCTAAATCGAGTGCCAGAAATAACGGGAGTGGAGTTTGCCAGAGGTCGCGCAGTTCTTTTGAGGTATTACTGCCTCCGTAGTCACTCATCCCTCATTTTCCTCCTATCCCGCTCATAATCCTCCCCGCACTCTTTGCTACAGAATGCACCGTGTATTGCTGGCTCCGTCTCACACCATCGGCACATACCGTTGATGCTGGTTAATGCTGGTGGGCGGTTCTGGAGTGCATGAGATAACCTCAGCTCATTTAATTCATTCGCTGCATCGATAATATCCATGATGGTTCTCTATTTGTTGCGGTGAGGATATAGGTTTACTGCGAATACGCTTTTCCCATCACCTATATCATGAATGCTTTTATAAACCTCGCCATCAGCTAAATTATATATAGCCACAGGCTTCATATTTTCATATTCAGCGAGTTTATCGCCTAACCTGCCATTACATGGCCTAAGTTCAAACGAACGATATAAAAATTCACGGCCTAATTTGGTTAATTTATTCCTTTCTGTAATTAATCCCATTTTAATTAATATTGATTTCGTGGTTCCGCCATTACTATATCCCGCCATGGTTTTTAAACATCCTTGTTCAATTATAGCTCGATAATTTTCGTGCCCGTAATTAGTTCCTTTAAAATGTTCAGTAATATATTCATCGGTGATATTGCTAACTGATTCACGCGCCAACTCAATCACATCATTGTTCATTATTATCACCTCCCAGCCAATTTAAAAATATCTGCATACTATTTTCATCTATTACACGCTGCCCGTTATCCAATGTATGAACTGTTATCTGAATATTGTCGATGTTAATAGTTCCACTATTTATAACGGTGGGTAGTTGTTCATTTTGATTATTCATTACTATCACCTAAACTCCTGCATATATTCTCTGCCCGTTCACACATATCAGTGTCGAACCAGCCGAAGTGACATTCGTTGAAACTGATTTCCAGTTGACTTGCTAACCATCTGTACGCATCCGTGCGCTCTAAA
>NZ_JBEBMB010000078.1:0-10209 GCF_040081915.1 Xenorhabdus sp. SGI240 | reverse complement strand
AACGGGGAAGACCATAGATTTGCTTCGCCGCTTACTGCTGATCCTTGCAGGCTATGGATCATTGATAACAAATAAATACTTTATCGATTGGGTTGAGTGGGGTCAAATTTTTGTTGATCAGGGAGTGTGAGGGAAAATATGTAAGCGTCCGGTGATCTCACCTTGCTTTATCAGATAAGAATAAGGTGAGATCACCAGAGCCTTACCATTAACGCATAGCCAGAAAACTGCTAGTGAGACGGCAGGCTTCTTTGCACTGATTAGGGCCCTTTTCTTCAAGGTTAGCATTCGGGTATAGCTGACCAATCCAGGAAAATCGGTCTTAATATATTGTTTTACATGTTCAATATAAAACGTTTTAAAATCACGATAATGGCTCATATGGAATAAAATGAGGATCATCATGACCTCACTGAAAGAGGGGGGAGCTTCGTGGTGGCGTTTGAGTAATCCGTTTTCAATGAGCTGTTGATGCCAGAGAGGGATAAATTTTTGGCAAAAGTCATCGATGCAGCAACAAAGTTCTTCTAAATTATACATGCCTGATGATCTCCACTATTTTGTTTTTTTAGCAAAAACTTTACTCTTACCTCAGGCACTTTAGTTCCCTTCTTAAGCGAAGCTCAGGTTAAGTTAAACACATTTACAACAGATCGTCTGATGACTTTGACTGCAAGTCACTAGTGTTTTAAGTTGGGTTAAGATGAATTTCTGTATTATTACATCGGTGTGCTTTTACCAATGCTTTAATTTTAATCATTGAAATAAATGATTTTAATATCAATTAGATAATTGATTAATTATAACTTAAACCAACAAAAGCATGCCTATTTGAACACCGACTTAATAGAATTATTTCATCTATATAAATCAGCAATATTGAAAAATTCGATTTTAAGAGGTACATATGAACGAAAAATCTGATATACAAAATGTACAAAGTCAAGCTATCAGAGAGATTGAATCTATAGAATTAGTTGAAGTATTAGAACAAATTGAAGCAGCAGGATTGGCCTGCTTAAGCTGTTCTTAATATAATTATTAACAGAGGGCAATAATTATGTTGCCCTCTGTTATTTATATATCAACGTGATTAATGATTAAATTTGATAATTAATAGGGTGTTTTGCCTTTATGAAAAATATCTATTTAGAAGAATCATTGAAAAATGACTATTTGAACTTAACTGACTTTCTTGTTTTCCGTAATATTAGAGAAGGCAGGGGGGATAATGTAGCTATATCATATAATGGAAAAAATTTCACTTACCAAGAACTATCAGAAAAGATTTCAAAAACATCAAACTATTTTAAATCAATCGGTATAAAGAGTAAAACTAGAGTGATATTATCTATTTCTGATACACCTGCATTCGTAATAAGCTTCTTTGCAATTATAGCATGTGATGCTATGGCTATATTAAGTAATCCCCTTATCGAATTGGTAGAACTAAATGATATAATACAAAAAATAAATGTGGAAGTATTAATCATTGATCATGAAATAGAAAAGAAAAGAAAACTATCTCCAGAAATAATCAATGGAATTAGAACTATTCTCACTGGAGACTTCCATTTAAATCCATCTCATTTAGAAATAGCAATAGAAAACCAATCGAATGATTTTTTGATCAGCCATGCAAGTGCTGATAACTATGCATATGCTTTACTTAGTTCGGGTACGACGGGAAGAACTAAAGTAATACCTAGACGTCATCGAGATATTTTACACTGTGCTTATGCTTTTTCTGAAAATGTTTTGCATATGAATTCCACTGATAAAGTGCTAGCAGTTCCTAAACTAACCTTTGGCTATGCATTAGGTGGGGCATTACTATTTAGTTTCATACATGGTGCGTCATGTATTCTTTTTAAAGAAAAAACAACATATGTAAAAATCATGGAATTAACTGAAAGTTTAAATCCAACGATACTTCTTGGAACACCAAGAATGATATCTGAATTACTTAGTGACAATAGGAAAAAAAAGCTAAAATCTTTGCGTATATCTACTTCTGCTGGAGAGGTTTTATCACCTATTCTTTTAGAAAAGTGGAATAAAGAAATAGGAAGTCCACTTTTAGATGGTTTTGGTTCTACAGAGGTAGGTCACATTTTTATATCTAATACTCAAGAAGATACAAAACCACAGACAGCAGGTAAATGTTTAAGTGGTTTTCAGATTAAAATAATTGATGAAAAGGGAAATGAAGTTAATGAAAAAGGAATTGGTAGACTTTGCATTCGTGGTCCAAGTGTTGCTTGTGAATATTTAAATGATGTAGAGAGAAGTGAACGGTCTTTTAATAACGGCTGGCATATTAGTAATGACATGTTTAGCGTTTATAATGGTTACCTTACATATTTTGGTCGAGCAGATGATATGATCAAAAAAGGTTGTGGTGAATGGATATCTCCTTATGAGATAGAAAATGTGATATTAAAAAATAATGAAGTTTTAGAATGTGCAGTCATTGGGGGAACAAATGGAAATAATGTAATTGTATTAAAAGCATGTGTTGTATGTAAAGATCAAGTCATCATATCTCCTTCCTTAGAAGAAAGAATTTTCAATTCAGTAAAAAATAGATGGATTGACTTTCCACATAAGCATCTAGAACAAATTGAGTTTATGGATTCTTTACCGCGAAACAGCGCAGGAAAATTACAACGTAATATTTTAGGTGGCCAAACTCTAACTGAATTTTCTTATGATTGCTAAATATTTATCAATTAACTATTATTAAATTTGATAGTATAACTATTTTAGTTATGCAAACGTGTTTTTACGGGAGGATTATGAAGCTTATTGATTTTACAAAAAAAATAAACCACGAAATTACATCAGCACAAAGCGTGCCTGATATGATCAATAATATTAGAAGTATTGTATCTATAGCAATTGTAAATGAATTTTTTTTGAATGATTGTGTCAATGAACTCATTGAAAATACTAAAAATATTATAAATCTCAATGAAAGCAAACCTCTTTATATTGATTATAAAAATAAATGGAGGATGAATATTTTTTTGTGGAATCCTAAAAGTGAAAACCAACCACACCAGCATAATACATGGAGCGTAAGTGGAGTGATGCACAATAAAATAAAAATAAAAATTTTTGAAAAAGTAAATAAAGAAATAACAATTAATAAAGAACTAATTGCAAGTGAAGGTAAAACTGGTTATTTAATACCACCATGTATCCATACATTGGGTAATCCCGACTTATCTGAATATAGCGTTACTCTACATATTTTCTGTGACTCTGACATGAGAACAGATAAAAATGGCGATACCATATGGTTAGGAAAAAATGATCCCCATGATAATATTGATTACTCAATGGTAGCATTGCGTAATTTGACTTCATGTTTATTGATTTCTGATAAATTAAATTCAGACCTTCAATTTGATATATTGGAGAAAATATTTACCCTAGGCACTCCATCAATTAAATTAAAATCTTATAAAAAAATGATCAGGCTTGATGTAAATAAATCCGAAAAATATTCATCTAAGTTGGAGTCTGTTCTGTCGGGTGATATTCTAATTAAAATTAAAGAAGGTAATGATAAACTATATAGGAAGAAATCATGATAAAAATAAAAGAAAAGGAAGCAATGATTCAATATTTGATTGGTTATTTGGTTACTAACACACGATCATTAGATTACTATATACATACCCAAAAATTGGACATTCCTAACTTCAACATACCTGATGAAATTAAAGATATTATTCATAATGTAGTCATGATTCAGAAAAAAAACATTAGAATATTAAGTGAAATTTTAGATAAAAGGTTATATAAGAGAGTTCTTTTGTTTTTTCCTTTGTCAGCAAAAATAATGGGGGAAAGGACATTGAATATAAAGTGGATTGACTTTCGCAATACATTATCTAATCACAGATGGAATGATGCTTATTTATATGCACTGGATTTTATTAAATATATAGAAAATAAAGATTTATTACTTTATTCCGATAATGAATTTTTCATTTCTGAAGTTATTCGCTATGAAACTAATATTCTTGAAGTATTAAATAATGCTAAGGAAAACAGATATAGCTCATCATTAATATCAGGTTCTAAAAGTGATTTAGGCTATCCTATGTTAATGACAAATCCAGTTTATCATACTTATGATTTTGACATAGTAACGTTGATAGCAAAACTGAGAAAAAATGATAATATAGACATAGAACTATCGTATAAGGAAATTTTAAAAAATGAGAAGAGTAATATTTTAACTTATATTTCTTGGCATGATCAGAAAGTCAGAACGATAAAGGTAAGTTCACTATTAATTAAGTTAATAAAAAAATGTAATTTCCGATCTTCTTATAAAGAAATTTGTGATGAAATATTTCCATCAGTGTTATCAGATGATGATTGTTTGAAAATGGATTTAATATTTAATCAGTTAGAATCACTTGGTGTGATTAGATGGTTTTCAAGCGTGCATTAAAAATAGAAAGAGGAATTAATATGTTAGAAAATCTTCCATATGGTATTGGGGTTAACTATCGCGCTGAAATAGGTAATCAGTTATTAACTAATATTCATTCTTTTGATTTTATAGAAATTATCACTGAATTGTTTTTTTTATCTAAAGATATTCCTTTATCTTTGCAAGAGATTTTAACTAAAAAACATTGTGTTCTACATGGATTGAAATCATCTATAGGTGCTTATGCAGATATGGATTTAAGATATTTAAAAGAAACAGTAAACATCATAAATAAATTATCTCCATTATGGTTTAGTGATCACTTGGCATATACAAAAATAAATGATTTTGATATAGATCAATTGATGCCTATTAGGAGGAATTCATATAATAAAAAAGAAATAATATTAAAAATAAAAGAAATTTGTTCATCTGTTAATATACCATTTTTAATAGAAAACATTTCGTATTATTTTGATTTTCCTGACAATGAATATAGTGAGTGCAAATTTATAAACGATATTATTAAGGAAAGTGGATGCGGATTGTTGCTTGATGTAAACAATCTTTATATTAATTCTAAAAATCATAATTACGATCCTTATGATTTTTTAGAAAAAATAAATTTGAATTCAATAATAGAAGTTCATATAGCTGGAGGATATGTCCATGATGAACTATTAATAGATAGTCATGGGCATACAATAGGAACTCCAGTATGGGAGTTACTTGAATATTTATGCTCTAGAATTGTACCTCATGGTATTGTCTTGGAAAGAGATTCTAACTTCGACATTAATGATATTTTAGAGAGTCTACACCGTGCTAGAGAAATATTGTTTACTTCTCCTGCATATTGTCGTCTCACCTGTCCACGTAAGTTTGGATATAAATGAGTGTAATTTTTTATATTGTATCTAGATTTGGCATAAAAATAAAATCTTACATATATAGTTTTATAATTTATTGAAATTAAATAGGTGATTGATATGAAATTAGCAATCAATGGTGGTAGTGCTATTCGTCTCGCTAATTTTCCTAAATGGCCTTATTATGATGAAAGCGAAGAGAAAGCATTATTGAGAAGCTTGCACCAAGGACATTGGTGGAGAAATCAAGGGGAAGAAAATAATTTTTTTGAACAAGAATTCGGTCAATACCATAATGGTTATGCTGTCACCGTCACTAGTGGAACTGTGGCATTAGAATTGGCATTATTAGCTTCTGGTATAAAACCTGGAGATGAGGTTATAGTTCCAGCTTTTACATTTATTTCTACTAGTATGGCAGTTCAACGAATTGGTGCAATACCAATAGCTATAGATGTTTTAAAGAGTACTTATTGCATCGATCCTAACCTAATTGAAAAAAATATAACTTCCCGAACAAAAGCAATCATACCGGTTCATATGGCTGGTCATTTATGTGATATGAATAATATAATAAAAATAGCAAATAAACATGGCATTTTTATTGTTCAAGATGCTGCTCATGCACATGGTGCCTGTGGAGAAAAAGGGAAAAAGATTGGTGATTGGGGAACACTGGCATGTTTTAGTTTCCATAATCTTAAGCTAATGACAGCAGGGGAAGGCGGTGTAGTTTTGTGCCCCACTAAGAAATTACGTGATCTTGTTTTCCTTTATAGTAATTGCGGACGTCATGCAAAAGACAAAGAATATCAACATACTATAATCGCAACAAATGCTAGACTAAGTGAGTTCTCTGCTGCGGTTTTACGTACTCAACTAAAAAGACTCAAAGAACAAACTCATATTCGAGAGCGTAACGCGGAAAGTTTAAAGGAACTGTTAAAAACACTACCAGAAGTTACTCTTCAAGAATACGACACTAAAATCGTAACATTTCATCCTCATTATATGTTTATGTTTACACTGAATCAAAGGGTTGCATATATTGATCGTAATTACTTTGTAGCTTGCTTATTCGCTGAGGGAATTCCAGCATTCCGTGCTTATAAAGCAATCTACCATATTGATAATTATTGGCTACCTCCTTGTACAACACGACATAAGCAAAATTTTATAGACTTTTGTCCAGTTACTGAATATATTTCAAATAGAGGAGTCTGGATACATCACCGAGCTTTATTAGGGAATTATGATGATACACTAGATATTTTCAGAGCGATAAAAAAAGTGATTTCAGCATTAAAATATTAGTGAGATATTCTGATTTTTGGCAATATATATATTAATGTATTAATAAAATAGCGTAATAAAAAAATGAGTTGTTCACATGAATAATAACTCAAAGGCGGTAGCTTTGTTAAATAAAAAACAAATAAAACAGATATATTGAGATTACACAAATTAATCTGTTATGTGAAGTAAAGATTTATTATTTCTTTACTAAAAAGATAGCGGGTTTAAAAGTCAAATACTAATATTAATACTTTAAATTAGATAAAAATAGGTATCATGATGATTAAATTATCCAATGTATGTAAGAAATATTCAGGAAGATTTATAATTAAGAATGCTTGCTTTAATTTTCCTAATGATGGTATTTATTGTCTAGAAGGAGAAAATGGTTCAGGTAAATCTACTTTACTAGGAATTATAGCTGGTGCTATTAAACCTGATTATGGAGATGTATTTTTAAGTGGAGAGGACTGTTGTAGAAAAAAACTTATGGCTTATGCTCCCGATAGTCCTTGTATATATGAATTTATTACTGGGAAAGAATTTTTAGATCTTATTTGTTCTATAAGAAAGATAGAAATAGAAAAACAATTTAACTTAATCGATGGTTTTAATTTGCATAATTATATGCATACTCATTTTCGTGATATGTCTCTTGGAACTGCAAAAAAGTTCATGTTGGTTTCTGCCATGATAGCAAATGTAAAAATACTTATTTTTGATGAACCAACTAATGGACTTGATAATGATTCATTTTTATATTTTATCGAAAATATAAAAAAATTCAGCTTGTCTGGATTGGTTATAATGACATGCCATGATTTTGAAGTTAAAAAACATCTAAAGCCTCATGTTATTAACATAAACATATTTAAGGATAATTAAGTGAGTTGTCTTTCATTTTTTGCAAAACAAAGCATTTTTGAAACACCATTTATCACCTCATTGCAGAATGATAATAAAGAAAATGTAATTGTGTCTTGGATTGCTAGTGATGGTAATAATGTATACCATTATTGGTATACATTTTTTGAAGAGGAAATTATTTTTTTGCATTTAGAAGAAATTATTTATAAAAATATAATTTCTTTTTCAGAGGTGAATTATGCTTTAAGTTCAAGTAATAATGTTAATATTTTTTCTTTAGAAAATAACAAAACATATGGATTAATTAATTTAAAAAATATAAAGTCAATGCAATTTGATTACAAAAATACATTATGGTTATTATCTGGAGAAGCATTGTTTAAAACTCTGCCAAATTCTTTTGATGAATATTATGCATTTAAAAAAAATGTTAAATCATTTTTTTTAAATGAAAAAGCAAACTATATACTCTCTAGTGATGATAAAAATGATTTCACTTTAATTGTGAATGATGGAGAAGAAAGTTTCAGATATAAAATAGGGAGGATAAAGTGTAATTCTAGAACCAATTTTAGTATAGTTCCTACTGAATCATATATATATGTATATGTACAACCAAAAGATTTATTAGATGAAATTGATAACCATCTTATTGTTTTAAATAAATATGATTTTAATTCAATTAAAAGTATAAGTGTTAAGGCAGTGTCTCATTTAAGTGTAAAAAATATTAATTTATCAAGATGGAAAAATAACGATATTTTATTTGTCTGTGAGAGAAATGATAATGTTTATTTATGCCATTATAACTCTGTAAATAAACGTATAACTCCTATATCTCTACCACAGCATGTAGTTATTAACTTTGTTTCATCTAGTTGTTACTCTTCAATATATTATATTGCAATTGATTATGCCACAGATAAACCAGCCAGAAAAATTTTTGAAGTAAATTGCCATGGTGATAAATTCACCTCAAGAATGATTTTTGAAGATGTAGGATATCAATTATCTATTATAAAAAACGGTGATTGTGTTTTTTATGGAGTATTGGAAGACAAACTCTCAATATTGAAGTACAATCGTACTCGCATGGATGTAAAAATATTATATCAAGACAAAACAAAATATCCATTTATACCTGGGCTAGATTGGTTATCTGTAAAAAAAGGAATTTTAGATCTAAATTACAAAAAAGAAAACATCATTGTTATTTATTACCCCGGAACCCATAAGTTGGCAATGAGTGGTATGCAGCCAAATATGTTTCAAGAATGTATTTGTCGTCTCTTTACCAAAGATAAATCAAAAATATATCAAGGTGTTATAATCAATACTCCTGGTTCTTTTGGTTCTGTAAATAACTTTGGAGTTAATAAAGAGATTAATGAAGATGATTATCTGAATGGTGTAATTGAAGAATTACATGAAATTGGTTTCAATAAGATTGTACTTTGCTCTGGTAGTTTAGGTGGTTTATCTATACTGAAGTTTTTGCATAATACTAATTCATCTATTCCAACCATTCTTATTAATCCAGTTTATGACTATAATGTTTTAAATAAAACTTTAATAGAGAATGAAATTATAATAAATGAGCTATTTTCAAAGATAGATACAGATATATTAATAATTCATTCAAAAGAAGATGAGGTGACGCCTTGGGAACATTCAAAATATTTCACCGATGGAAGTGTTAAACGTAAATTGTATACATTAGAGAATGATAATCACATATTTAAACGAAGTTACAGCTGGGAATGCTGTAATATCGAGATAGGTAAATTTATTATGAATCTTGGATTTTCATAATAAATAAGGCTATTGATCAATTATATTAACGCGATGCTCGACTTTTATGGTGAGTTGAAATGACATAGCTGCTCCTTTATAACTTTAAGTCGCCAAACTGAGAGAAATAAAGGAACAAAAGGCTATGTCACAGCAAGATTTTATCATTTGGGTGTTTTGTTGGGTAGATGACAATTTAACGCAGTTACAGCAAGGTATGCGATTCAGACGCCGGGGATATCCGCCTAAACTGAGCGATGCAGAAGCCATCACGATGGAAGTGGTGGGTGAATTTTTAGATTTTTCAACAGATAAAGGCATTTGGACGTACTTTAATGACCACTGGCGCGAGTGGTTTCCGGGGCTAGGTTCACGCGCCAATTTCGCTAAACAGATTTCGAATCTTTGGGTTGTTAAACAACAACGGCAAGAAAAGCTGGCGAGGTGATTGGGCGCTCGACAGGCCGGTACATATTATCGACGGATTTCCACTGCCCGTCTGTGGATTTAAAAGAGCAAAAGGCAATGCCAACTTCAAAGGACAAGCCGATTATGGGTACTGCGCCGTCAAAAACGAAACTGACTACGGCTTCAAAGGGCATCTCATGATAGACGAAATCGGCGTGGTAACCGGGTTTACACTGACGCCCGCCAATGTCAGTGAGCGTGAAGCAGCCTGGGATGTGATCGGCTCGATAAAAGGCTATTTGCTGGGTGATAAAGGGTATTTAGACGTTGAATTTAAACAGGAAATGAAGGCAGAGGGTATTGAAATGATTACCCCAGTGCGTGCCAATATGGATGATCCCATCCCCAGAAAAACAAGAAGAGTCATTAACGCCAAACGCCGTTTAATTGAAACCGTGATTGGTCAACTCGCCGGACAATTTGCTATCGAGAAGTGTTGGGCCCGGGATTTGTGGCATTTGAGTA
>NZ_JBEBMB010000077.1:0-1202 GCF_040081915.1 Xenorhabdus sp. SGI240 | reverse complement strand
ACAGGCCGGGCAATCGTTGACTCTGACAAACAGCGCCAGCCGTCCATTTGTCTCCCGTGATGTTGTCATATTGACCGGCAACACATCCGGAAACAGCCGCTGCCAGGCGGCATCCACTTCCCGCTGGAAACGCAGCTCTTTCTCTGTGCGGGCAAACTCCGCCCTGACCCACTGTTCAGCATAACGGCGGCGTTCGGCATCACTGTCGGCTTCAATACCTAATGTGGTCAGCGGATCAAGCCCCGGCGACTGGATACCCCGTGGCCCACTCATCAGTTGCTGGTAACGCCGGTATTCATCCACACTTAACGTCCACTGTTCAGCCTGATTTTTCAGGAATTGCGGCTGGCTTGCTGTCGATGGTGTCTGCTGCGAGGCTAACGGTGTCGGTGTGGCTGCCCAGACCGGATTGTTCAGTAACCAGATCAATAAACCGAAACGATGCCATTTCATCAATGCCCTCCCTGCTGCGTTTGTTTAGCCGGAGTCGGTAACTGATAGCCCGGGCGTAAATGGTGACACACCACACGCTGCACTTCATCCACGTTCAGTTGCCAGGCCGGGCCTGCCATCACCTGCAACGCGGTACGCAACCGGACAGGACCTAACTGCGTGTGCACCGACGGCAGCGGCTGGCGATATAAAATGTTATTGGTTTTTTCCGGCGCACATAATGTGTAGCCCGATTGACGCAACACATAACGCATCGCATCAGCCACGGTGGGTTTCTGGGAAGCAGGGAGCTGACTATCAATCAGCTGGGAAAGCGGGTCACGCTGGGCCGCTGTCGGGTCGGTACTGACCAGCAAATAGCGGCCATAACGAACCACTTCTGTTTTTTGCCCATAAATATCCGGTGAAACCAGCTGAACGTTACGGGTCAGCGTAACGGAAGGAAAGGTATCTTTGGAAAGCTGAGGTGGCGGTTGTTTTACGGGAGCTGTGCATCCCGTCAGTATTACCGCCATTAAGCCGGTTAACACAGTTATTTTCATGCCAAATAGGTTCCTGCTCAGTCGTAAAATAATCCTGACTATGCAGGGAACCCTGTGATGTATTCAATGAACAACTCAACTGTGTTTGCTGAAAATAAAAATGCCGCAACAGGAAGTAACGGATAACCCCTGAACCGGTATTATCGTATTACGTGGCATGAGTGATAACAGGGCATTATTCAGCAACCGATTTACGCGCTTTTCGCT
>NZ_JBEBMB010000076.1:0-1294 GCF_040081915.1 Xenorhabdus sp. SGI240 | reverse complement strand
AGCGAAAAGCGCGTAAATCGGCTGCTGAATAATGCTTCGTTATCGCCCATGCCACGTAATACGATAATATTTGTTCAGGGTTTATCCGTTATTTTCTATGACGGCATGTTTATTTTCAGCAAACACAGTTGAGTTGTTCATTGAATACATCACAGGGTTCCTTGCATAGTCAGGATTATTTTACGACTGAGCAGGAACCTATTTGGCATGAAAATAAACGCGTTAGTGAGTCTGATAGCGGTCATCGTGACCGGATGTACAGTTCCCGTAAAACAATCGCCACCTCAGCTTTCTAAAGATACCTTTCCTTCCGTCACACTGACACGTAACGTTCAGCCGGTTTCACCGGATATTTATGGGCAAAAAGCAGAAGTCATCCGTTATGGTCGCTATTTGCTGGTCAGCACCGACCCGACAGTGGCACAGCGTGACCCGCTTTCCCAATTAATGGATATCTCTATCCCTGCTTCTCTGAAAGCCACCGTGGCTGATGCCATGCGTTACGTATTACGTCAATCGGGCTACACATTATGTGTGCCTGAAAAGAATAATGACATCCTATATCGTCAGCCGTTGCCGTCTGTGCACATGCAGTTAGGCCCCGTCCGGTTGCGTACCGCGTTGCAGGTGATGGCAGGCCCCGCCTGGCAACTGGAAGTCGATGAAGTGCAGCGTGTGGTGTGTCACCATTTGCGCCAGGGCTATCAGTTACCGGCTCCGGCTAAACAATCTCAACAGCAGGGAGGGCATTGATGAAATGGCATCGTTTCGGTTTATGGGTATGGTTGCTGAGCAGTTCAGTCTGGGCAGCCACACCAGCACCCTTAGCCTCGCAGCAGACGCAATTGAGGGAAAACCCACAGCAGTCCCTGAAAAATCAGGCCGAACAGTGGCAGTTAAGTGCGGATGAATACCAGCATTATCAGCAACTGATGAGTGGACCACGCGGTATCCAGTCCCCAGGACTTGATCCGCTGACCACATTAGGCATTGAAGCCGACAGTGATGACGAGCGCCGCCGTTATGCTGAACAATGGGTCAGGGCGGAGTTCGCCCGTACCGAAAAAGAGCTGCGTTTCCAGCGAGAAGTGGATGCGGCGTGGCAGCGGCTGTTTCCGGATGTGTTGCCGGTCAATATGACAACATCCCGCGAGACAAGTGGCCGTCTGGCGCTGTTTGTCAGGGTCAACGATTGCCCGGCCTGTGACACCCGTTTGGCCGAAGTCCTGGCGGCAAAGCAACCGGTGGATATCTATCTGATTGACAGTAAGGGTAATGACGACACATTACGCCA